>NZ_JBFUCB010000514.1:0-4432 GCF_056405435.1 Rhizobacter sp. P1_G5
GGGCTGCTCGGACCCGGCGAATGCCTGCGTGCTGCCGAACGCGCTGCAGTCGGACCCTCCGCTGAAGCAGGTGGTGTCGCAGACGCTGGAGGCGGGCGTGCGCGGCACGCTGGCGCAGGGGCTGCGCTGGAATGCGTCGGTCTTCCGCACCGTCAACCGCGACGACCTGCTGTTCATCAGCAACGGGCTGTCGGCCGGCTACTTCAGCAATGTCGGCCGCACCGTGCGCCAGGGCGTGGAGCTCGGCGTGTCGCAGCAGGCCGGCGCGCTGAACTGGGCGCTGTCGTACAGCTGGCTGCGCGCCACCTTCGACTCGCCGGCCTGCCTTGTCTCCGAATCGAACAGCAGCGCCGAGACCAGCGCGGCCTGCACCGGCGACGACGAGATCGAGGTGCGCCAGGGCGACCGCCTGCCCGGCCTGCCGGCGCACACGCTGAAGTTGAGCCTGGACCTGCAGGCCACACCGAGCTGGAGCGTCGGCGCGCAGGTGCGGGCGCAGTCGAAGCAGTACGTGCGGGGCAACGAGAACAATGCCCACCAGGCGGACGGCGTGGATTTCTTCGGCAGCGGCAGCACCGCGGGGTTCACGTTGCTGGACCTGACCACGGGCTGGAAATTCCGGCCGGGGTGGGAGCTGTTCGGCAAGGTGTCGAACGTGTTCGATCGCCGCTATTCGACGGGCGGGCTGCTCGGCACGAATGCGTTCGATGCCAGCGGGGCGGTGCAGGCGCCGGCGGATTGGCGGCACGAGCAGTTCGTTGCGCCGGGCGCGCCGCGGGCGGGGTGGATCGGGATTCGGGTGTCGCTGGGGGGCGATGACTGAAGGCGCCCGCGAGAGGCACGTTGTGCGATTGATTGCGGCGAATGGCCGGGAGCGCGTCACCCACATTGCGAGCAGGGCGACAATCCGCAACCCGTGACGCCACCCGAGCGCGTCCATCCCCGACGCCACCATGACTGAAGCCTTGAACCCCCGCTCCGTCGAAGACCTGCTGTGTTCGCTCGATGCAGGCGCCACGCCCAAGTACCTGTTCTTCTGGGGCCACCAGCCGAACGCCGACGGCTCCGTCGGCAAGGGGTGCTTCAGCCAGTGGTTCGAGGCCAGCTTCGAGGTGGAAGGCCAGCGATACCCGACGGCCGAGCATTTCATGATGGCCGAGAAGGCCCGATTTTTTCGCGATGAAGCGGTGCGCGCTCGAATCCTGGGTGTCAGAACGGCGGCAGAGGCCAAGAAGCTCGGCCGAACCGTGAACGGTTTCGACGACGCAGCCTGGGAGCCGGTGCGCTTTGACATCGTCGTGCGTGCAAACGAGGCGAAGTTTGCGCAGAACCGCGCGCTGCGTGACTACTTGCTCGACACGGGTGATCGTGTGCTCGTCGAGGCAAGTCCGCTCGACAGCATCTGGGGCATCGGCCTCGCCGCGAGCGATGCTGCGGCCTTGGATCCACGCAGCTGGTGCGGGCTGAATCTGCTCGGATTTGCCCTGATGGAAGTACGCAGCCGGCTCTGCTGAGGCGCCTGCGCGGCCGACCCTCCCGTACTCGTCATCATGCTCATCATCTCGATCCTGTGCTTCGCCTGCCTCGCTGTTGGCTTCCTGCTGTACCTGCCGTTCCTGCTCTGGTTCCGGCGTCGACGCGCCCGTGGCAAATCGATGGGGGCCGAGATCCGCTACACCCGTTCCGGGGTTCTGTTGACGTTTGCCACATTCACCGCATTCCTGGGCGGGCTCGCTGCGCGCGAACTCGTGCCCGAGTCCTGGTTCGCGAGTCAGATCTCAGGGGGTAGTGGGGTGGTGCGTTGGGGGATCTGCGTCTTCGTGGTATTCGGTGTCCTGGAGAGGGTGCTGCGTCTCGCGAACATCGCTCTGCAGCATGAGCCACCCATGGACACGCCAGTCGCCGGCGAGGAGAACGTGTCGGCAGGATTGCTGCGCCGATGGAAGGTCGCCACCATTCGCGGTGTTCCGTTGTTCGTCGATGCGGTCCTTCCTCTCAACGGATTGCTGGTGGCGGGCCTCGCCGGTTCAGGCTTGGCAGGATCGTTGGCGTACTGCCTCGCATTCGCCGCACTCATCCTCGTGCACGAACTGGGTCACTTCGCCGCCGCCCGCGCGCTGGGCCTGAAAGTCTTCGCCATCAACGTCTCCGGCCTGGGCGGCAGCTGCCTCACGCAGGTTCCACGCGACGTGAAGGGCACGTTCCTGCTGTTTTCTGCGGGACTGGTGGCGCAGGCGGTATTGCTGGTGCTCGCGCTGGCGGCGGTCGCGATGCTGGGCTATCCGGAATCGCCCGTCGGGCAGAGCGTCTACATCACGTTCACGGTCGTGAACCTCGTCGTTGCCGCGATCAATCTGATCCCCGGCAAGATCGGCGACAACCGATCCACCGACGGCGCGATCCTCTGGGAACTGCTGCTTCACGTCGTTGGGGGCAGGCCGCACCCGCTGGCACAGCAGCACGCCGCCTCGCCGGTGTTCCCACCGCATACGCGCCTGACCGCGATCGACGGCATGGTGCCGCCCGGCTTCCAGTCGGGCGTCGAGCTTCTCAATGACGACAAGACACCGATGGAGTTCGTCGTCGAAGTGCTGGAAAGGCACCTGAAGCTCGACCGTGAGACCGCCATGGCGTCGATGCTCCAGATTCACGCGCGGGGCGGACTCCTGGTGCCGCTGGCGGATCCCGTCCACGCGGCCGAGGTGGCGAGCGAGGTCACGCGAGAGGCGCGCGACCAGGGCCACCCCTTGGTATGCCGTGCCGTTGAGGCACCCTCCGGGGCCGGTGCAACAGGCTAGTGACCCTCCAGCAGCCGCTGCGCCAGCTGCCGCACCTCGTCGTTCAATTCCACAGGCGCCTGCACCGTGAACGGAAACGGCAGCCGCGCCAGTTCGCGCGCCACCCATTCCAGCGTCTCGGCCTCCACCGTCAGCAGCACGCCGCGCCGGTGTGCCTTCAGCACGCCGAAGCCGGCGAACACATGGCGCCGTGCCGTCGCCAGCTCGGTGTGCAGCAGCACCTTCGCCTGGTGCAGGCGCGGCAGCGTGGCGATCGCATGGGTGAGGTAGCCCAGCACGTCGAAGGACGGCGGCCGCCGGAAGCTCGCGGGCAGTGGCTGCACGTCCTCGATGCGGTCGAGCCGGAATGAGCGCAGGTCGCGCCGCAGGTGGCAATGGCCCACCGCGTACCAGTGGCCGCCGCGAAACCCCAGCCCGTAGGGGTCGAACTCCCGACGGCTGCGCTGGGCACCGGGCGTGACGTAGCCCAGGCTCACCTGCTGCTGGTTCAAGGCGGCCGCGCTCAGTGCCAGCAACGCATCGTTGTTGCCGGCGGCACCGGGCTGGATGTCCAGCGCGATGGTGTCGGCCACGCCGCGCAACCGGCGCTTGAGCGCGGGCGGCGTGACCCGCTCGAGCTTGGCCAGCGCGCTGGCGGTGGCCGGCGCCGCCTCCGCCAGGCCCAGGTGCCGTGCGGCGCGCAGGCCCACGGTGAGCGCCAGCGCTTCGTCGTCGGTGAACATCAGCGGCGGCAGCTTGAACCCGGGCATCAGCTTGTAGCCGCCGTCGCGCCCGCGCTCGGCGGCGATCGGAATGCCCAGGTCCGCCAGCATCGCGATGTAGCGGCGCACCGTGCGGCGATCCACCTGAAGGCGCTCGGCCAGCTCGGCACCGCCCACCATGCCGCGGGCCTGCAGCAGTTCCAGCACGGTGAGCACTCGGGTGGCAGGGGCGGGCATGGTGGGCGGGATTCGATACAGGGCTGAATCTGTCCTATATGGGGCCTATCGTAGCGGCTCCTTCACCACCAGCACCAGGAGCCCTCCATGAATCCCTTCCACTGCCGCAAGCTCGTCAAGCCGCTGTCCGGCCAGCTGACCCGGGCGGGTGCGCTGTGATCGCCGGGCCTGAACTCGCGCTGTACTTCGCGCTGGTCTTCGGCATCATCGTGCTGCCGGGCATGGACATGGCCTACGTGATGGGCCATTCGCTGGTGGGCGGGCTGCGCAGCGGCGCGAGCGCGGTGGCCGGCATCATGGCCGGCGGGCTGTGCCACATGGTGTTCGGCGCGGCCGGCATCGCACTCGTGGTGAAGGCGGTGCCCGGCCTGTTCACGGTGATGCTGCTGGCCGGCGCCGCCTACATCGCGTGGATCGGCTGGAGCGTGTGGCGCGCGGCATCGGCAGCGGGTGCGGATGCGGGGGATGAGCCGGCRCCGGCATCGGGCGGCAAGGCTTTTCGGGGAGCCGTCGCCACCAGCCTGCTCAACCCCAAGGCCTATCTCTTCACCCTCGCGGTGATGCCGCAGTTCGTGCATCCCGAACGCGGCGGGTTCTGGGTCCAGGTGGCCGAACTGGCGGCGGTAACCAATGCGACCCAGGCAGCCGTCTATGGCGCGCTGGCGGTGGCCGCCAGCCGCAGCGGCGGATGGCTGA
>NZ_JBFUCB010000515.1:0-4422 GCF_056405435.1 Rhizobacter sp. P1_G5
GCATCGCCCTCGTCGGCACGCGGTCGGTCGGATGGCGAGGTCTTGCGGGCGGTATGGGTGGGCATGCTGCACTCCGTTCGGGTTGATGCCCGAACGGCGGCAAGCCGCATGCCTGTCAGGTCGGACCGGCCGTCAGACGGGCAACGTCAGACCGGCAACAGCTGGCTGTCGCTGCGCCAGCTCGCCCGCACCGCGTTGTGCGTCAGCGCGCGCGCGGCGCGCACAGCGGCGGTCGCGCCGGAGCGGCGGCCGGCCACCTGGTCGAGCCAGGCGGCGAGGATCGGGTTGCGGCGTGCCAGCGTGGTCCAGCTGCTGCGCCAGCAGCGCGACAGGTCGGCATGCGGCTGCAACTGGCGGCGCGCGCTGCGCGGCAGGTCCTGGCCCGGGTGTTCGCTGTACACCTTGCCGAGGTCGAACAGGAAGGCGGTGGCGGAGCAGATCTGCTGCAGCTCCGAGACGATCGGCGGCAGCGGCTTGCGGCTGCGCGCGTCGTGGTCGGCGTTCATCGCGAACTCGGCCGCGGTGATGCTGGCTTCGAGCAGGCCGTACATGTCGGCGTGGTGGTCGGTCGCGGCCGGCTGCGTCAGGAAGTGATCGAGGTTGCCGCTGCGCTCCAGCACCTGCGCGATGAACTCCTGCAGGTCCGGCGACCAGCGGCTGCACAGGCAGGCGAGCCGGTACACCAGGTCGGCCGGCACGCCGAGGTAGGCGAGGTTGCCGCCGGTGATGCGGCGCACCAGCGTGGCCAGCAGGTTGTCGACCCCCTGCCCCCGCTCTTCCAGAAAGCCCGACAGCGGCAGGCGCAGCGCCGGCAGTGCACGCCAGGAACGGTCGATGGAGTCAGAGTTCATGGAGGTCTCGCTGGTGTGTCCCTGAAAACGGATTCTGCGGGGACCACGCTGACGCAAGACGGGCAATAGCGCGGCAATAGCGTGTCTATTCCGCAAGGGCGTCGGATGGGGAGTAACAGCTGTGAAACACCTCTGCAAAATCAGATGATCAACCCGGCATGGCAGCGCTGGCCTCGAACAGTTCGGCTCGCAAGCCACTGAACCAGCCCGGCGAGAGCAACCAATGCCGGACCCGATGCGAGTGCCGCTGCGCCTGCGCGAGTTGCTGCCTGCATCGCAGTCCGCGTCCCTCATCCAGCCACAACACCGCGCACATCAGCCTCGCCAGGCTCGCCGCTTCGAAGCAGTCCGCCACGGGAAGTGGCTGTTCCTCGATCAGGTACAGGCAGGTCAGCAACGCTGCAAACGCGAACAGCCCCGGTGTCCCCTTGGACTGCATGGCCCGACCGCCCGACTCGACTGCCCGCGACCCCTGGGATGCGACCATCGATTCGGCGTCGGCTGGATCGCCCAGCGGAGGAAAGAGATGGAAGAAGGCCTGTGACGTTTCGTCGGGTCGTTCATGGAGCAGTCGCAAGGTCAGTCGAACGAGGTCCACGAGACGCTGTACCCGCCTCTCGCCTGGCCCTTGCGATATTGCGGTGGGCGACAAGGCCTCGTGCAGCAGGAGCAGGCCATCGGCCAGGGGCTGGCTGCTCCTGTTCAATGACACGCCGGTAGCCGGCGCGGGCAGCGAATCGGCCCTCGCCGCACCCAGGGCCGCCAGCCGCAGGCGTGGATCGAGTGGCGCGGCAGTCTCGCGCGATCTGCGCAATCGCTGAAGCGCATGGCGCCAGTCATGGCCTGTCGAATCGAACAGGGAAGACAAGCCATCCGGCGGGGTGATGCCCCTTGCCTCTGCACGCCGGGCCCGCTCTTCCAGCGGCAGCAGCAACAAGCACTCCAGCACGGCTGGCCGGGTGTCCCTGCCGGATCGACTCAAGGCCTTGCGAAGCATCGGATGCGCCAACAGCGCACGACTCGGCGGGCGAGCGCCCTCGGTGTCGGCCAGCATGCGGAGCAGTTCTCGCATCGGTTGTCGCTCCAGCAACGTGGGATCCAACACCACACGACCGAGCAGATCGTCGAGCATGCGCGTGCCCAGCACGGAAGCGCACATGCCTTCGAACACGGGGCTGTGCAGCATCTGCCTCTGCAACCCCCAGACACCGCTTGATGAGGTGCTGATTCTCTCGTGCGAGGCGAGCTCGACGCACAGCTGGAATGCGTCAATGCCGCACAGCGCCATCGCACAGTGGACCGTCGCGGGCTGCAACGAAAGCTGCCCCAGCGTGTCGCACATCGTGATGTCGTCAAGAAGCTCCTTCGACCGGCCCATCGCCCGCATGACCAGTACGAGCAACTTTGCCCGGTCGCTGGCTCGCTCGGGTAGAAGGTCCGCCCGCAAAATGTCGAACCATTGGCGCGCTTCAGCGGGATCGATCTCCAGCACCTGATCCAGTCGGGCGTGAGCGAAGGCCATGAACGCAACGCCATGCCAATCCCAACGGAAGGAACGCTGCTGGCAAGACGGATCAGCCTCCCAGTAGACGGCCGAGGATCCGCCAGAGCGGACGAGCGTGAAGGGAAACCCTCCGGTTCGCAAAGCATCGCATGCCAGCCGGATCTGCGAGTCCCGATCGAGTCGCGCTTGCAGGCAACTCACGAAGCTTGAATGCCACCGGCCCGAAGTGACCTCGTCGCAGCGCCGAAGACAATCTTCGATCGCTCCGCGCCCCCAGCCAAGACAGTCCGCTGCCACGTCCGCCGCGAGCTGCAGGATTGTTGAATCGAAACCCTCCCCGCAGTTGCCGGATGCAACCGCATGCAGCACACCACACACGCTGGTCATGTGATCGAGCCGCACCAGCCTGCTGTCCCGCGTGGGCAGCCGGATGTCATCCAGCCTGCGGATGACGGTCGATGTCTGCTTGGCTCCACGCACCAGGCCGTAGTCGAGCAGCAGGCGCACATGCTGCGCGATCCGGAACAGCGCAATGCGCGAGGCGCTTCCCTTCTCGACCTGATCCCAAAGCGCGGAGCACAGGCGTACCAGCCTCGGGAAGGCGTCGTCGCTTTCGTCGACTGTGGCCCGCCTCAACAGGTGGCCGGCCAGCAACTGAACGGCCAACGGCAATCGCCCCTGAGCTGCGATGGCATCCACCACATCAGCCACGTCGGACGAAGATGCCACGACAGGTGCGAACCTGGCGACCTGCCGCATCCCCTCGGAGCCACACCGAAACTCCGGCATCAACGCGGCTCCCTCGAGCAGGCGCACAAAGGCCTGCAGCACATCGTCGTCGTCCAGGCAGTCGTCGATCTCGTCCTGCGTCAGTCCCCAGTGCTGCAGCGCTGCCATCACGCGCCGCGTCTTGCCGTCTGCCACCTGAGCCTCCAGCACGTCCATCTTGATGCGGACCTTGCCGACAGCGTCCGCACCATCGTCGGAGGCGCGCACCTCCAGACCCTTCAGGATCAGCCGCGCGGCAGCGAGCTTCGCCGCCGGCCGCTGCTGCGGATCGAATGCCGCAACCTTCAGCAAGCCATCGATCAACGGAGTCAGCAGTTCCGCTTCGTCCACCGCGCACAACTCCTGCATCACCAGGCAGTGATGCAGAAGATCTCCCAGGCGGCGGCGCGACGCGATGTCGAGCGACGCCCGTTCGGTGAGTTGGCCGGCCTGCACCAGACACTTACCGACCTTGGCGACGAGGACCTCGATGCTCTCCACCGATGCGAGTGCTGACGCGACCGACCTCCGCAACGTGACCGTGTCCGGGCGGCCCTTCAGCGCCGACGCGAGCAACGACCACCCGGGCGCTGAGTCAGCGTCACCCAAGTCCACGGTCTGTGCACGCCGCTGTGCTGCAGACAGCGAAGGCGGCAATGCACCCCCAGGTACTGGCTCGGGCAACGTGCGCCTGGATGAGGGGGCAGTCAGGCGCAGGCCCTTCAGGTGCCGGCCGCTGTTCTCGCGCTGAAGGCGGTGTCGCTGATGAGGCTTGCGGGGCGTGTTGGTCGGCGTGGGCGGCACTTCCGTCGTCCGCTTCCTGATGACGATCACCTGCTGGTCCATCCGCGCCCCTGGGAGTTCAACAGGCCGCTGAGTACCGGCCTCACGCCATTCGTTCCATCGTCAACCTTTTCCCTTCAACAACGACCACGCCATCGCCGCCATCAGCGCCACCCCGGCCACCAACGCGCTCCACAGCCACGCGCGCGATGTCTTCGGCGCAAGTACCGGCGCCGACGCCGCCGGCAGCACCGGCGACGCCACCGGTGCCGCCTCTGCCACCAGCACCGCCCGGTCCGCCGGCAGCGCTTCGCCGCCGCGTCGCGCAGGCATCAGCTCGCCCAGCGACATCACCGGCGTCGCCAGCGCCGGGTCCCCCCAGTTCAGCCGATGCGGCCCGCTGCCGCGCGCCAGCATCACCAGCGTCCGCGCCCGCACGCCGATGCGCAGCTGCGGCGGCTGCGCTCCCAGTTGCGCCACGCCACCAGCCACCTGCAGCCGCAGCTGCGTGTGCAC
>NZ_JBFUCB010000516.1:0-4412 GCF_056405435.1 Rhizobacter sp. P1_G5
TTCTGCCACTCCGCCGCCGCGGCGGCGCACGACATGCACCGAAGACTCTTCCTGGGGGCCGCCGCGGCCGGCTCGCTCGCGCCGGCACTGGCGCAGACCCGCACCCCGGCGGCCAAGGTGCTGGGAAGGACGATCTACAGCGACGAGACGACGAAACCCGGCAGCAGCCTGGACGGCCAGATCCTGCGGCCGCTGGTGCAGCGCTTCGCCGAGCAGGAGCGGCTCACCGTCAGCGACGCCGAGGTGGCCGAGCTCGAATCGGCGCTGAAGCTTCCGCCACCCCCGCCCGGGCTGTCGGCGGCCGACAAGGCGATGCTGCGCGAGCTGCCGCGCAGCATGGTGCTGCAATGGAAGATCAGCAAGGCGCTCTACCAGCGCTACGGCGGCGAGGTGATCTTCCAGCAGGCCAACCCGATGGAGCCGGTCGGCGCGATGCGGCGCTTCCTGGAGGAGCAGGAGAAGGCCGGCGCGTTCGAGATCTACGACGTCGGCGATCGCAAGCGCTTCTTCGAGTACTACGTCAGGCCGCAGACGATGGTGGTGCCGAAGGAGAAGGTGAACTACGACGTGCCGTGGTGGCGCAAGTAGATCGATTCACCGTTCCTACAACTGAAGCGGCTCTCTCCGACAGCATCTCCGGCGTGTGCTGCATAAGCTGTCTGCTTGCCCACCAACGGAGATCAGCATGTCCGACAGCAAGCAGCAAACTGGAGGCCAGGACCGCGACCGCATCAACGTCCACCAGGACTACGAACTGCGCGATTGGTCAAGGAAGTACGGCGTGACGCCTGACGAACTGAAGAAGGCGGTTGCGAAGGTCGGGGATCGGGCTCGGGATGTGGAGGCGCATTTGAAGCGTGGGGAGCGCGGGGAATGAAGCCCGGATCGCCGCGCCCTGTCAGACTTGATGACGCCTGATCCGCGTCATCTCACCCCAGCAAACTCGCCGGCACCTTCCCCCCGTTCTCCGCCAGCTTGGTCATCACCTGCTTGTGCAGCCAGATGTTCATCGTCGCCGTGTCGTTGGTGTCGCCTGAGTAGCCGAGTTCGCTCGCCAGTTGCCGCCGCTCGGCCAGGCTCGATTCCATCCCGACCAGCTTCATCAGGTCGACGATCGAGGTGCGCCAGTTCAGCTTCTGCGACGAGGYCGCTGCCAGCTTGGTCAGCACCGCCTCCACATCCACCTCGCTCAATGCGACGGGCGCCGCGGTGGCCGGCACCGCGGCCGGTGCAGCCTGCGTCGGCGCCTGCGCCACCGCCGGTACCTCGTCCTTCTTGCCAAAGATCGCGTCCTTGATCTTGCTGAAGATGCTCATCGTGGTCTCCTGGTTGGATGGATGCGCTGCGTCGGCAACGAAAACCCAGTCTAGGCGTTGCCGCCCGCCGGTCAAGACGGATCAGCCCAGCGTGAACGCCTCATGCACCGCCGACTGAACCGCCCCACCCAGCACCGCGCCGCCGCCGGCCACGTAAATCCAGTCGCCGATCGCGACCGCGCCCACCGCATGCCGCGGCGTCAGCATCGGCGCATGCCTGCGCCACGTGTCGCTCGCCGGGTCGTAGCTCTCCATCTGACCATACACGCGCGCCTGCCGCGGCACGCCACCGACGATCTCGCCGCCCTCCCCGCCCATCGCCCAGAACCGGTTGCGGTACACGACCAGGCCGTGTCCCGAGCGCTCGGTGGGCATCGGCGCCCGCAGTTCCCAGGTGTCGCGCGCCGGGAGGTACACGTGGTGCAGCGTGGTGTTGTATTCGAAGGTGTTGAAGCGCCCGCCGATCACGTGGATCAGGCCGCCATGCGCCACGCAGCCCACATGGTCGCGCGCGCCGGGCAGCGGCTTCAGAGCGGTCCATCGATCGGCCTTCGGGTCGTACACCTCATGCCAGCCGACGCTCGCGCGCTCGGCCGCCGGCTCCGATGCGCCGCCGATCAGGTGCAGCCGCCCCTCCAGCATCACGGCCGCCGCCGCACCTCGCGGCCGTGGCATCGGCGCGATGGGTCGCCAGGCGTTCGAGCCGCTGTCGTACACGAACGCCAGCGCATCCGATCGCCGGTTCTGTTCGACGAAGCCGCCGCAGGCATACAGCAGGTCGCCTTCCGCTGCCACCGCCACGTGGTTCGCGCCGCGCGGCAGCGGCGCACCGTTGAGCCAGCGGTCGGCCGCCGGCTCGTAGATGTGGTGGTAGTCGCGGTTCACCGCGCCCTCGCCGTACCCGCCCACGATGTGCATCTGCCCGCGCACCACCGCTGCCCACGCCATCTCGCTGCGCGGGATCGGCAGCGCAGCGCGCGCCACCCAGCGCCCCGGCGGCCCCGCAGGCGCCGTGCTGTCGAACACGCGTTGCGACTCCTGCTCCGGCGACAGGTGGTGCGGCGTGCCGCCCCGCAACTGCGCATACGGCGATGAGGCGGGTGGCAGCGGCGTCGGCGCGGTCGTCTGCGCCAAGGCCCGCCCCGCGCCCAGCGCAGCCGCTGCACCGATGACAAAACTGCGACGAGGAATCCTGTGCATGGTGTTCTCCCTGGGCCCGTGGTCGACGCCGGAGCGTAACTGCCCGGGTAACCGCGTGTCGTCGTCATCATCTTCTGTCACCCAGGTGACAGAATCGCCGGTCGCCCAACACGCCCACCCCATGACCCGATCCGCCAGCGTCACCCGCACCCTGCCCGCCCTGCTTCTCACGCTGATGCTCGCTGCCTGCGGCGGCGGCGGTGGCGACAGCACCAACGACACCGCCCAGAAGCCCTCCCCACCCGGCACGCCGGCCTCCAGCCCGTCGAGCGCCGACACCCAGCCGCCGGTCGTCTCCGCATCGGCCACCGTGTCCACCGAGGCCGTGGCCCTCAGCGCGCTCGCCACCGACAACGTCGGTGTCACCTCGGTCACCTTCCTCATCGATGGCAGCGCCATCCAGGTCACCGTGCAGAAATCGCCGAGCGACGGTTCGTACACCTCGTCGCTGCCGATCGGCCTGATCACGAGCGGCACGCACAGCTTCGTCGCGGTCGCGGTCGATGCCGCCGGCAACAGCACCACCTCGGCCGAGGCCGGCTTCACGATCGGCACCCCGGCCGGTGCGCCCGGCAGCAGCGACACCGTGCCGCCCACCATCACCGCCGCCGTGCAAGGCAGCTTCGGCCTGGTCAAGCTGACGGCCATCGCGAAGGACGAGACCCGTCTCTTCGGCGTCGACTTCCTGGTCGACGGCAAGGAGACCGGCACCTGGGCCTCGCTGCACTACCTCAGCACCGATCCGGCCGACCAGTACTACGTGCTGTTCGACACGACGACGCTGGCGCCCGGCGCGCACACCGTCGTCGCCCGCGCGCGCGATCTCGCCAACCACACGACGCTGTCGGACGAGATCGTGCTGAACATCGACCCGAATGCCGGCCTCACCGAGACGGAGCCGAACAACACGCTGGCCACGGCCAACGCAGTGCCGGCCGGGCAATTGCTGATCTCCGGCACGCTGAAGAACGAGACCGTGGTCATCGGCAGCTCGAAAATCGTGCACACCGACAGCGACTACTACCAGCTGACGATTCCGGCCGGCCAGACGCTGACGGTGCGCATGCTGACCCCGCAGCACCAGGGCTTCTTCGTCTCCATCGTCGACGCGACCGGCGCCAAGCTCTCCGGCGATTCCGAATGGCCCAGCTCGGGCGAGGTCAGCGTGGCGTACACCAACGGCGCCACCGCGCGCGAGGCGTGGATCCGCCTGTCGAGCATCCCGTACGACTTCGAGACCCGCGACCAGTACACGCTGACGCTGAGCCTGCAGTAACGCCGGAACGCTAGTCGCTGGTGGCCACGACCGCGTCGGCCGCCAGCGCCGAGCGCATCGCCGAGGTGCTGCGCCAATCGGCCTGCAGCACATCGTTGCCGGCGGCCTGGGCGGCCGTGCCGGCGCTGTTCGCCCGGCGCTGCCACAGCGGGCTGATCCAGCCCTTCTTCATCTGGTCGCCCAGGCCCGGGTCGTTGTCCTTGCCGCCCTGGATGTCGCGCCGCGCGTTCTTCACGTTCACTGCGCTGTACTGCGTCATCGCCGAATAGAAGGCGATGCCGCCGGCGCCGGCCGCGAGCATCACCTGCGCCCACGCGGGCAGGCTGCTGGTGCCGCTGATCGGCTTGTGCGCCTGCGCCGGGTCGTTGGAATGCGCGTGCGCTTGCGCGGCCAGGTGCTTGTTGACCTCGTACACCACCGCATTCACGCCGCGCCCCAGCAGCAAGGCGCCGGCACCGCCCAGCACGCCGAAGGTGAACTGCTGCGACAGGCGCTGCCCCACCTGCGCCGAGTACTCCAGCGGCGAGCGCAGCTTGGCCCAGCCCTCCGACCACGCAAAGGCCACCGCGGTGTTCTGCATCGCCTGGCCGAACAGCTGCCGTGCGAAGCCGTTCTCCTCC
>NZ_JBFUCB010000517.1:0-4404 GCF_056405435.1 Rhizobacter sp. P1_G5
CGTCAGCCCGGAGGGTCCGCGACGCTCCGGGTCGGGTCGTTCGTTCGGTGACATCGATCTGCTCCCTGGTGGTTGTGGAGAGGATCGAGTGTCTGGACGAATGATGCAGAGAATATGCAGAAACCTGGTTCCAAGGGAAAACCCCAGGGCCGCTCGGGTTGGCCTCTGGTGCAGTCGTCCCGAAGAAGTCCGCCGGCCGGGCCAGCGCACCTGGTTGTGGCGGTCGACCTGCGGCCCCCTGCTGCTCACCTTGCGCACCCGCTGCCCGGCCGCGTTGTAGGTGTAGCTCGTCGTCACGCCGTTCTTGGTGATCGTCGCGAGCTGGCCGCGCAGGTTATAGGTGGCCGTGTAGCCTGAGCCATCGGCCGCGCTGTCGCTGAGCGTGTTGCCGGCGCTGTCGAATACGAGGCTGCGCGCCGGGTTCGTGATGCTCGTCGTCCGGTTGCTCGTCGCCTCCACGCTGTACGCGCTCGGGCTGCCGTTCAGGCTCAGGCCCGTGCGATTGCCGTTCGCGTCGTACGTGATGCCCCAGCTCGCGGCGTTCGTCGTGATGCTGGTCAGCCGACTGTTCTCGTCGTAGCCCAACGCCTGGTCCAGCGCCGGCTGTGTCGTGCCGTCCGCGCTCAGGTGCGTGAAGCTCACGATGCGGCTCGCCTCGTCGTAGCGCACATCCCGCAGCGCATCGCCCAGCGGGTAGCGTGCAACTCACCTGAATGATCAGGCTCCAGCGTGCATGCGCTTTCTTCGGCGAGCCCAAACGATGAAGCAAATTGCGACGGGAAATGAAGAGATCGCCACGTATTGCCAGATGCCGATCAAGCCAGTTGAGGTGGCAAACCACCTTGAGCTTCCGGCGAAGACGGATAACAAGAAGTGCAGGCCTGACAACCATGCAACCGCTAGCAGCGGTATGTGGCGCAGCAGCAGGCAACAGATCACCAGCGCTGGAGCGTAGAGCAGCATCGAGAAGACAACTTGCTGCACGATCCCGACCGAAAAGAAGACACTCAATGGGAAGTCGATCTCCACAGACACCTCTCGATAGCTGAAGTGATTGACCAGAGCTCCAAGCAATGTGCCGAGCCATGCCCCAAAAAATGCCGAAGAACCAACCACAAGAGTTGCCGACAGCCAGTTCCTAGCCCGACTATTGCGCACAGACGCACCTCCGAATTGTTGGAGTTTGGCCTGGGCGCAACCCCCAATTGTTGAGTTCCACACGACCCGTGATGTCGCTGGCGGACGCGACCTTGCCATTGCCGACATAGAGCCCCGTGTGCCCGGTATAGCCTTCCCCAGCGTGGCCAATCGCGATCACATCACCAGGCTCCATCGGCCCGGTGACCACCTGCCAGTTGTCGATCTGCGTGTTCGGATCAGCAATCTCTCCCGCAGTGGCCAATCGCCCCTTGACCAGCGGAGGATTCGATCCGCTCTCGGTCACGGCTGTGTTGACGAGTTTGTTGCATTTGAACTCGAGGAACCACCGCGGCCCGCCGCGCCAGCCCGGCTTGCCCCACCCCGGCTCTTGATCATGCGCAGCAGCCGCACTTGCGATTGCACCAGGGCTACACGGTCCGTGGAGTAAGCGAGGGATGACTTTTCTCTGATTAATTCCGACAGGGACTTGCCATCGACGAAATCCAGGAAATCCATTCCCGCCGCATCAATCAGGTTCAAAAATCGCGACAAAAGAAATCCAAATTCACCAGCATCTTGTTCCGAAATAAAAAGCGGGTCGTCGGATCCGCCTCGCTTCGCCGCACACATATATGAGCCTCAAGATAAATATCACTTGACGACTGCCCTCGTTCGACTCGAGTCCTTGTTGCCTCGGTCGACGAATCCACGTCAAGCGCAAAATCTAAACTCAGCCCATCGAAGACGAGCGTTGCCGTAAATTCATTCGATATCGCCAGCGCCATGGCCATTTCTTTGTCCCCGGAAAGTCGTTGCGCTTCGCAACGTTATTCACATCAGGCCCCGGACCGACCGGTTGATCAGACACAGTGCGTCGTGGCAGTTCGCCGTCGCGACGAGCACATCGATGTCATCTGGATGCGATATCCATTCGATCCAAATCGCGTCGACCATCTCGTCCGGCCGGGCGCGGAATAAGTCCGGTGTGCTCATTCGTCAAATCCCCCAAGAAATCAATTGCGCAGACAACGCTTCCTGGAGGATCCGGTACCCTCCCTTACCCCGAAACGTCAGCAATCATGCGGGTTCCTTGAATCTTGCAAGGCCGACTAATTCCTTGAATTCATAACCTCCAGAATGCTGTCAGCCAGCACAGAGTTTCTCTCGCCACCTCTTGAAATTCGCTCCAGTTCAGGCCTTAGATCTCCAATCCACCGACAAAACACCACCTCAACGTCTTGCACACCCTTATCATCGAGAGAAATCTTTTCATAGCCCGCCTCCGGATGAAAGGAGGCAAACAAATCATCAACAAAACAAAGGGCCAGTCGTTGCGAATTTTCGCCACCACAAACTATCACATCGGCAAGGAATGGAATCACCCCCAGAAGCACAGGATAATATGTTCCAGCGTGATTGTTGCAAATAGAACCCATTAAATCATCATATGCAGATGAAAGACCATCAACCAAATCATTGAGAGCACACTCAATACTCCCTGACTTGTTCCATGAGGGCTGCGGAAATTCACTCCAACTCACCGACGAAATCCGCCTCTTGATAGCATCATTCATGTCCATCTCCGTGAATAGCATCCCCAAACTACCATCCCCAAGGCCCACCTGGCTCAGCCTTTACATCCGAAGGAAATTGGGATGGCCTATATTTCGCTTGGCACGAGTAACATACCGGGATTTCTGTCCACTCAAGTAGGCCTGTCTCCGGATTACGTCTCCATCCGTATGCTTTTGTCATTGAAGCATTTTGACTAAGTTGCTCAGCAACCATATCTTCGGCGCACATCCTGCGAGCCTTACTTGACGCACCAACAACAACCTCACCTGCCTCGTGTCCACCTGCATACGTAGCGAACTTCCTCATACTTCTCAGTCCTTCCGCGTCGCGCGCAAGGTCAGCTGCCTTTGCTAGACGCAATGCATTCAGCGCCTCGATCCCTAGCCCAATCAGCCCGTCAGTTGCCRCAAAGATCGCAACTTCAGCGTACGCATTAATCAGGGCATCTTGATAGCGTCTGAATTCCCCTTCAATATTTGGGAACCCCATGCTGCCTGCTTGAAGGCCGCGCGGGTCAACAAGCGCCAATGGATTCCCCCCCACATACCCATAAGTCGTCAGACTCCGAGCAGCCAACCCGATCGGATCACTCTGCGTGTAGCCCCCACCCGCCGAGTTGTAGTACCGGAAGTAGTTGTAGAACAGCCCGCTCTCCTGATCCGCATACTGCCCCGGGAACCTCAGGTTCTGCACGAAGACCCCGAGCCCGCTCGGGTTGGTCTCCGGCGCGCTCGTCCCGAAGGGCTCCGCCAGCCAGCGCCAGCGCACCCGGTTCTGGCGGTCCACCACCACGCGTGGCGTGTTCAGGTGATCGGTGTGGATGAAGTACACCAGCGGCTCGCCTGATGGATTCGCCGGGTCGGGCGTGAACATCACCATCGGCGTGTCGCGCAGCCACACGTATTCCCGCAGCGCCGCTCCGTTCTGGTCGTACTCGCCCAGCAGGTGGCCCGCCTGGTCGTACACGAACACCACCGTGCTCTGCGGCCCCGTGCTGCTCACCTTGCGCACGCGCTGCCCGGCCGCGTTGTAGGTGTAGCTCGTCGTCACCCCGTTCTTSGTGATCGTCGCGAGCTGGCCGCGCAGGTTGTASGTCGCCGTGTAGCCTGAGCCATCGGCCGCGCTGTCGCTGAGCGTGTTGCCGGCRCTGTCGAACACGAGGCTGCGCGCCGGGTTCGTGATGCTCGTGGTCCGGTTGCTCGTCGCCTCCACGCTGTACGTGCTCGGGCTGCCGTTCAGGCTCAGGCCGGTGCGGTTGCCGTTCGGGTCGTAGCTGATGCCCCAGTTCGCCGCGTTCGTCGTGATGCTGGTGAGCCGGCTGTTCTCATCCCACCCGAACTGCTGATCCAACGCCGGCTGCGCCGTGCCGTCCGCACTCAGGTGCGTGAAGCTCACGATGCGGCTCGCCTCGTCGTAGCGCACATCCCGCAGCGCCTCGCCCAGCGGGTACCGGATCGCCCGGCCCGCGAGGTCGAAGTAGCGCTCGTTCGACTTCGTGCCGCTCGCCATCGCCCAGCCCCAGCGCTTGACCGTGCCGGCGAACGGCGTCCACTCGATCTGCGGGATCAACGGCGTGCCGCCCAGCGTGATCTCGGCGACCTCGCCATCCACCCAGGTCAGGCCCAGCTGCCGGCTCGACGGGTAGCTGATGCCGCTCAGGTTGCCCAGCGTGTAGCCGTAGCCCACCGT
>NZ_JBFUCB010000518.1:0-4390 GCF_056405435.1 Rhizobacter sp. P1_G5
CCGCGGCGCAGCTTTGCCAGCGGGTGATCGCGCCGGCAAGCCGCGACGAACCGCTCCTCCACGAGGGACTTGAACTCGAGTTCGCCCTCCTGCGCGCCGATGAAGTTGAGGCCGAAATCTGCCTCGCCGCGCGCCACCGCTGCCAGCACCTCGTTCGCGGCGGCGTCGAGCACCTTGACGCGCACCTTCGGGCTGCGCTCGTGATAGCGACGTATCACCTTCGAGAGGTAGTAGTACACCGTCGAAGGAACGCAGGCCACCGTCACTTCGCCCATGCGGGTCGCCGCGACGCCGCGGATGCCCAGCAGCGTGGCATCGAGGTCGTCCAGCAGCTCCCGCACCTTGCGTTCGAAGTCGCGGCCGACCGCGGTCAGCGTCACGCGCCGTGTGGTCCGTTCGAGCAGGCGCACGCCCAATGCCTGCTCGAGCTTGTCGATGCGGCGGCTGAACGCCGGCTGCGAGAGGTGCACCGCCTCGGCCGCCTTGCGGAAACTGCTCAGCTCCGCCACGGCCCGGAAGGCGAGCAGGTCGTTCAGGTCGAAGTTGATGGCCATGYGGCTGCTCGCTTGGATTGATGCACAAAAGGCATCAGTTGATCATAAAGATGCAATTCTGTTTCGCAAAGGAGGCGCCGATCATTGCCTCATGAACCGAGTCCTTCCCTGCGTCCTGATGCGTGCCGGCACCTCGCGTGGGCCGTTCTTCCTGCGTGACTGGCTGCCCGCCGACGAAGCCATGCGCGACGAGACGCTGATCGGTGCCATCGGCGCATCCGACCTGCTGCAGCTCGACGGCGTGGGTGGCGGCAGCACGCTCACCAGCAAGGTCGCGATCGTCTCGAAGTCGGCCGAGGCGGGTTGCGACGTCGACTACCTGTTCGCGCAGGTCGGGGTCGGCCAGAAGTCGGTCGATACCCGTCCCAACTGCGGCAACATGTTGTCGGGCGTGGCACCGTTCGCCATCGAGCAGGGCCTCGTGACGGCGCAGGACGGCGAAACGACGGTGCGTGTCTTCAACGTCAACACCCGCTCGCGCATCGACGTGACGGTGCAGACGCCGGGCCGGCAGGTCGTCTATGACGGCGAGACCGGGATTGACGGCGTGGCCGGCACGGCCGCAGCGATCCGCCTGAATTTCCTGGACGCCTGGGGCGCGACGACCGGCTCGGTGTTTCCCACCGGCCGGCGCATCGATGCCATCGACGGTCTTGAAGTGACCTGCATCGACGCCGCGATGCCCCTCGTCATCATGCGGGCCCGCGACCTCGGCCTCACCGGCCGTGAGGCACCGGCGGAGCTCGACGCCGACCTCGCGTTGCTGGCCCGCGTCGAGGCCGTTCGGCGCGCCGCAGGCGAAGCCATGGGCCTGGGCGATGTGTCGACCAGCGTCGTGCCCAAGCCCGTGATCGCCAGCGAAGGCGACGACGCCCACAGTGTCAGGTCGCGCTACTTCACGCCCTGGCGTTGCCATGCGTCGCACGCGGTCACCGGCGCCATCGGCGTCGCCGCCGCGTACGCGCTGCCCGGCACCGTGGTCAGCGGCGCGGGGAGCCGGGCCGGCACTCGCGGCATCTCGGTATTGCATCCGCAGGGGCGGATCGACGTCGAGGTGACGATCGAAGGCCATGGCCCGGATGCTCGCATCCAGCACGCCGCGCTCGTGCGCACGGCCCGAAAGATCCTGCAAGGCGAGCTTCACATCCCGCCTTACGTGTTCTCGAGATCCACAGAAGGAGACAAAACCATGAAGCGCTTGCTCGCGCCCGTCGTCGCCGCCGCGATGACCGCCATCGTCCCGATGGCGCAGGCTTATCCGGACAAGACCATCACGATCGTCGTGCCCACGGCCGCCGGCGGCGGCAACGACGCGATGGCACGCACCGTCGCGCAGAAGCTCGGTCCGCTGCTGGGCCAGACCGTGATCATCGACAACCGCTCCGGTGCCAATGGCGCGATCGCGAGCGAATACGTCAGCCGTGCCGCGCCCGACGGCCACACGTTGATGTTCGGCTACATCGCCACCCACGCGATGAACCCGGCCTTGCAGAAGCTGCGCTACGACCCGGTCTCGGACTTCGCGCCGATCGGCCTGGTGGGCTACTCGCCGACGCTGATGGTCGCAAATGCCGCCGTGCCGGTGAAGGACGTCAAGGACCTGGTGGCACAGCTCAAGGCCAAGCCGGACAAGTACACGTACGCCTCGGCCGGCAACGGCACGGCCCCGCACTACGCGGCCGAGCTGTTCAAGCTCAGTGCCGGCGTCGTGATGCTCGGTGCGCCGTACAAGGGTTCCGCCCCGGCGATCAGTGACACCATCGGTGGGCAGACGCAGTTCATGTTCCCGAGCCTGTTCACGGCGCTGCCGCACGTGAAGGCCGGAAAGCTGCGGGCGCTCGCGGTGGCGGGCCCCCGGCGATCCGCCTTGCTGCCCGACGTGCCGACGCTCAAGGAGGCGGGCGTCGACGGCGTCGACGTGCAGCAGTGGTACGGCTTCTTCGCCCCGGCGAAGACCCCCAAGCCGATCATCGACCAGATCAACAAGGCACTCAACCAGGTGCTCGCCGACAAGGAGGTCATCCAGCGCATGCAAGAGCACGGTGCCGATGTCGAGACCAGCACGCCCGAGAAGTTCGGCGAGCTGGTGAAGAGCGAGCTGGCGAAGTGGACGGCTGTCGTGCAGCGCGCCAAGCTGGCGGCCGACTGAGTAGAGCAGGAGCTTCGGACATGGGCAGTTCCCTCGACGACTTGAAGGCCTGGATCGGCCGCAGCGAGACGATGCGAGACCAGGTCGGCGCAACGCCCGTCAATGCGCTCGACGCGACGCTGGATCACGCCGCCGCGCCGGTGGAGGCGGGTGCGCCATTGCCGCCGCTGTGGCACTGGCTGTACTTCCTGCCCCTGCACCGCCAGAGCGAGATCGGSCCGGACGGACATGCSAGGCGRGGCGGGTTCCTGCCGCCCGTKCCSCTGCCGCGCCGCATGTGGGCCGGCAGCCAGTTCGAGTTTCGCTCGCCGGTGCGGGTGGGCGACGCGGTGGAGCGCACATCGGCCATTGCCGACGTGACGGTCAAGGAAGGCCGCACGGGCAAGCTCGTGTTCGTGAAGGTGCGCCACGAATTGCGCTGCAACGGAGCGGCCGATCCGGCGATCGTCGAATTCCACGACATCGTCTACCGCGAGGCCAGGCGGGCCGGGGACGTGGAGCCGACGCCGCACGCCGCCGAGGCCGGCGCACGCTGGCAGCGCCGGATCGTGCCCGACGATGTGCTGCTGTTCCGCTATTCCGCGCTGACGTTCAACGGCCATCGCATTCACTACGACCGCAAGTACGTCACSGAGGTCGAGGGCTATCCAGGCCTGGTCGTGCACGGCCCGCTGATCGCCACCCTGCTGATGGACCTGGTTCGCCGCAACGCGCCCGATGCCGACATCGCCACCTTCCGGTTCAAGGCCGTTCGCCCGACCTTCGACCTGGCCGCGTTCCTCGTCAATGGCCAGCCGCAGGCCGACGGCAGCATCAAGTTGTGGGCCGAGGACCATGAAGGCTGGCTGACGATGGATGCGGTCGCGACGCTGCGGGGAGCCTGAGATGCAGCCACTCAAGGGGCTCACCGTCGTCACGCTCGAACACGCCATCGCSGCGCCGTTCGCGACGCGCCAATTGGCCGATCTGGGCGCCCGAGTCATCAAGATCGAACGCCCGGGCACGGGCGACTTTGCGCGCGGCTATGACTCCCGCGTGCGCGGCCTGGCATCGCACTTTGTCTGGACCAACCGCTCCAAGGAGAGTCTCACGCTCGACGTGAAGCACCCCGAAGCGGCCGGGATCCTCGAGCGTCTCGTGCTGGAGAAGGCCGACGTGGTCGTGCAGAACCTGGCGCCTGGCGCTGCGGCGCGCCTGGGGCTGGGCTACGACGTGCTCGCGGTGAAGAAGCCGGCCATCATCGTGTGCGACATTTCCGGCTACGGTGCCGACGGCCCGTACCGCGACAAGAAGGCCTACGACCTGCTGATCCAGAGCGAAGCGGGGTTCGTGTCGGTCACCGGCACACCCGACGAGCCGTGCAAGGCCGGCCCTTCGATCGCCGACATCGCCGCGGGCATGTACGCCTACACCAACATCCTTGCGGCGCTGCTGCAGCRCACGCAAGGCGGACGTGGCCAGCACATCGACATCTCGATGCTGGAATCCCTGGCCGAATGGACCAGCTATCCGCTCTACTACGCCTTCGAGGGTGCGCCGCCACCGCCGCGCACCGGTGCGGCCCACGCCACCATCTACCCCTATGGCCCGTTCCCGATCGGAAAGGACGAAGGCAGCGTGATGCTGGGCCTGCAGAACGAACGCGAGTGGGTCAACTTCTGCGAGAAGGTCATGCAGCGTCCCGAGC
>NZ_JBFUCB010000519.1:0-4389 GCF_056405435.1 Rhizobacter sp. P1_G5
CTGCGCCAGCTGGTGGCGGCGGGCCTCGGCTGCACGCTGATGCCGGCACTCGCGGTGCGCTGCCTCGCGAGCGAACGCGGCCAGGACGGTTCGGGCCTCGTCGTGCGGCCGCTCGCGCAGGGGCAGTCGCGCCGCATCGGCATGGTGTGGCGCGCCGGGCATGCGAAGTCGGATGACCTGCAACTGCTTGGCGCGACGCTGCGCGAGGCCTTGCCGGAGGGCGTTCGATTCACGTCCTGAATCGGCGGCACTGAATCTTTCAACTTCCGGCGGGTGACCCGTCTTCCTAAGCTCCGCGCACCAGAACCTGAACGTGGAGCACACGATGACGAACACCTCCTTTCGTTGGACCCTCGCGGCGGCGCTGCTGCTGGCCGGTACCGCCGCACAAGCGCAGACCCTCACACGCGACAACGGCGCACCGGTCGGCGACAACCAGAACTCGCAGACCGCCGGCCCCGGCGGGCCGGTGCTGCTGCAGGACGTGCAGCTGATCCAGAAGCTGCAGCGCTTCGACCGCGAGCGCATCCCCGAGCGCGTGGTGCATGCGCGCGGCACCGGGGCGCATGGCGAGTTCGTCGCGAGCGCCGATCTCTCGGCCGTCACCCGCATGAAGATCTTCACCGCCGGCACGCGCACGCCGGTGTTCGTGCGCTTCTCGACGGTGATCCACGGCAACCACTCGCCCGAGACGCTGCGCGACCCGCGCGGCTTCGCGACCAAGTTCTACGGCAGCGAAGGCAACTGGGACCTGGTGGGCAACAACCTGCCGGTGTTCTTCATCCGGGATGCGATCAAGTTCCCGGACATGGTGCACAGCCTGAAGCCGAGCCCCGACACCAACGTGCAGGACCCGAACCGCTTCTTCGACTTCTTCTCGCAGCAGCCCGAATCGACGCACATGCTGACGCGGCTGTACTCCGACCTCGGCACGCCGGCCAGCTACCGGAACATGGACGGCAACAGCGTGCACGCCTACAAGTTCGTCAATGCGCAGGGCCAGTACACCTACGTGAAGTTCCACTGGAAGACGCTGCAGGGCGAGAAGAACCTGAGCGGCGCCGAGGCCGCGGCGCTGCAGGGGCGCAACTTCAACCATGCGAGCGAGGACCTGATCAACGCGATCACCAGCGGCAACTTTCCGAAGTGGGACCTGTACGTGCAGTTGCTGAAGCCCGAGCAGCTGGACGGCTTCGACTTCAACGCGCTGGACGCGACCAAGGTGTGGACCGGCGTGCCGGAGACCAAGGTCGGCACGATGACACTGAACCGCAACCCGGCCAACATCTTCCAGGAGACCGAGCAGAGCGCGTTCGCGCCGGGCAACCTGGTGCCGGGCATCGAGGCCTCGGAAGACCGGCTGCTGCAGGGGCGGCTGTTCAGCTACAACGACACGCAGTTCCACCGCGTGGGTACCAACGTGCAGCAGTTGCCGATCAATGCGCCGAAGGCGGCGGTGGCGAGCAACAACCAGGACGGCGACGCGAATGCCGGCGCGCGCAGCGGGCTCGTCAACTACGAGCCGTCGCGGCTGCGGCCGCTGCCGGCCGACGCGGCGTACAAGTCGAGCAGCCTGCCGCTGGCCGGTGGCACGCAGCAGGCGCGCATCGCGAAGACGCTGAACTTCCGGCAAGCCGGCGAGTTCTGGCGCTCGCTGTCGAAGAAGGAGCAATCGAGCCTGATCGCCAACCTGGCCGGCGACCTGGGCCGGGTCGACAACGATGCGGTGAAGTACGCGATGCTGTCGCACTTCTACAAGGCGGACAGCGGCTACGGCAGCGAGATCGCAAAGGCGGTGAAGGCGGACGTGGGGCGGGTGCAGCAGGCGGCGGCCGCGCTGCAGGACTGACCGGGTTCGCCCCACCGGCGCCGGCTTCGCAAACCGGCGCAGGGCGGACGCGTCGTTCCCGGATGCTGCTTCGGTGCGCCAACGGTGGCGCCCGAGCACAAGGAACGACGATGAACGACGCGGTGGTGATCGGTGGCGGCCCGGCCGGTGCGGCCTGCGCCTTGTGGCTGCACCAGCTGGGGATGGACGTGCTGCTGCTGGAGGCGGGCTCCGCGGTCGGCGGGCTGCAGCTGAACAGCCCGTACACGAACCGCTGGATTCCCGGGCTGCAGGGCCGGACGGGCCAGCAGGTGGCCGCGCAGCTGCAGGATCACCTGGAGTCGGCGAACGTGCCGCACAACCTCGGCTTCTGGGTCACCGGCATCCGCCAGCGCCCGAGCGGCCTGGGCTGGGAGGTGTCGGGGCGCAGCGGGGTCCATCGGGCGCGCAACGTCGTCATCGCCACCGGATCGAAGCCGCGCCGCGGTGGCTTCGTGCCGTCGGACACGGTGGGCATCGGGCCCGGCGTGGCGATGGAGCGGATCGCCGTGGCCGGCAAGCGCGTGGCGATCCTCGGCGGCGGTGACAACGCCYTCGACCAGGCCGGCTTTGCGCAGCGGCGTGGCGCGGCCAGCGTCGAGATCTTCTGCCGGCGCCCGCCGCGTGCCCAGGCGCTGCTGCTGAAACAGGTGGCGCCCGAGTGCGTGCACGTCGGACCGTTCGAGGCGGATCAGTCGGCGATGACGGTCGACAGCCAAGCGTTCGACGTGATCGGCGTTCAGTATGGCTTCGAGGCCAGTATTCCGGCGGGGCTGAGGCTTGCGCTGGACGACGGCTGCATCGAGGTCGATCGCCACGGGGCGGTGCCAGGGTTGCCCGGCCTGTATGCCGCGGGCGAGGTGACGAATTTTCTGCACCCCTGCGTCACGACCGCCTATGCCCACGGCGTGCAGGTGGCGAAGTCGATCCAGAACGCGTCAGCGCTCGAGCGGTGGATTCAGCCGCGTGTCGATCGCCAGCCGGGGTTGCGAGTGCTGGCGGCGGCCTGAGGGGCGTTGCCGTTCGWGATCAGTTGTAGACGCCGCGTTCGATACGCTCGAGGAATTCGGTGACGAGTTGGGTGCCTTGCGAGGTGCGCAGCAACTCGACCGGGCGGGCGCCGTCCAGCCCCATCACGGGTGACGACATCCAGCGCTGCGCCGCCTCTAGCCCGCCAAACAGCTCGGCGGCCTTGACCAGCGTTTCGGCGGACAGCCGGGTATTGCTGACTTGACACGCGATCAGCAGCTCCGAGTAGGCAATAGCTCCCATGGTGTCCTCTGGTGTGTTCAATTCACAGTAGATGCGCAGCACCCGGCCCAGCACGTCGCATTCAGCGTGCGTTTGCCCCACGTCGGCACTGCCTRCGCTCCACCTGGCCCAAGTCGCCRTACTCGGTGTCGGTCGCGATCAGCCGGTTCGTGCCGCCGGGCTGCCTCGCACCGTCGAAGGCCTCGCTCACCTGCCTAAGTGTGCGCATCGCTCGGTGACCGGGCTGCTTTGCCGCAGGAAGCTACAACCTCACGAGGGGCCCGATCCTGTCCCTCGAGAACAGCCTCGTACTCTCGTCCGTCGCTGGCTCGTATCCACAGAAATAGTCGGCGACATCTGCGCCTCTCGCAAGCAGGTCAGCACCAACCAAAAGCTTCTTGGACGCCTCTTGTCTATCCGTGGGATCGATGTCGGCGCTACCGAATATGACAGCCACCTCGCTCGATCCTTCGGAGCGAAGGATTCTGATCAGCGGGGCACTGATCCGAACATCACCAACTCTCACAGAGGCAGCCCGTATAAAGATGGACGCC
Source organism: Rhizobacter sp. P1_G5 (assembly GCF_056405435.1). Lineage (NCBI taxonomy): Bacteria > Pseudomonadati > Pseudomonadota > Betaproteobacteria > Burkholderiales > Sphaerotilaceae > Rhizobacter > Rhizobacter sp. P1_G5. The sequence continues at coordinate 3,673 of NZ_JBFUCB010000519.1, forward strand.
GACACAGAGCCATCCTTCAGCAACTCTTTCAATCCTTGGTCAAGCTGTTTCGGATCGAGAAGGCCCAACTCACTGTGGGAAAGCTCCATTGGGGAGGCCTCCTGAAGCAAGCCATACACCAGCCCATCAACGGAGCCATCGGGAACAGCGTCGAAGATCAATTCAATGAGTCCGTCCATGATCAGTCCAAGAATCCCTTGAATGAGCCATCCAGGTTGAGTCGAACCCCCCGCCCGTCTGACAGTCGTTTCTCCAGGAACGTGAGGCCATTGTCGTAAGTCTGCTTTATGAACTGTCCAGGACCACGGATGACTTCACGAAGTTGTGTCATCCCCTGCTCATTCCAGGTTTTCATAGAGCCAGTCATAGTGCCCCACGTCTCCGGATTTCGGCCGGCATGTTTGGAAAGTGCATGACCAACGATCGTGCTGCCCTTGTAGGCGTCTTGCGCTGAGGACAACGCGACCTTGGTCTCGGATATCGACAGTCCCCATTTCAGCCCCCTTGCCGCACCTGCTCCCCCAGTGCTCGGCCCCGGCGCAGCTCCCGCGACCATACCACTGCCCATTGCTGCGCTTGCCATCGGAGCCAAGGGCGCCAAGTCATAGCGTCCCTGCCGCCCCTGCGCATCCATGATGGCGATGCCCATGCGAATGATGTTCGGTGCGGAGCTGGGATCGCCTTCCTTGATGGCACGGTAGCGGTCGAACAACGCAC
>NZ_JBFUCB010000520.1:0-4382 GCF_056405435.1 Rhizobacter sp. P1_G5
GCCCGAAGCCAGGATCCTGATCGCCCAGGGCGGCGGCCCGACCGCCGTGATCAACCAGTCGCTGGTCGGCGCGGTGCTCGCGGCGCAGCGCTTTCCGGAGGTGACGGCGGTCTACGGCGCCCGCCACGGCGTGCGCGGCATCGTCGACGAGGACTTCGTCGACCTGGCGCGCGAGACGCCGCAGCACCTCGAGGCGGTCGCCGCCACGCCGGCCTCGGCCCTCGGCAGCACCCGTGACAAGCCCGACCTGGCCTACTGCCGCGCCATCCTGAAAGTGCTGCAGGCGCATGGCATCAGCCATTTCCTGTACATCGGCGGCAACGACTCGTCGGATACCGTGCGCATCGTCAGCGAGGAAGCCCGCCAGGCCGGCCATGCGCTGCGCTGCATCCACGTGCCGAAGACCATCGACAACGACCTGGTGGGCAACGACCACACGCCGGGCTATGCGTCGGCGGCGCGCTTCGTCGCGCAGGCCTTCGCGGGGGCCAACCTCGACAACGCGGCGCTGCCGGGCGTCTACCTCGGCGTCGTGATGGGCCGGCATGCCGGCTTCCTGACGGCGGCCGCGGCGCTCGGCGCCCGCTACCCCGACGACGGCCCGCACCTCGTCTACCTGCCCGAGCGGGTGTTCGAGCGCGAGCGCTTCCTGGCCGACGTGCGTGAGACCCATCAGCGCCTGGGCCGTTGCGTGATCGCCGTCTCCGAGGGCATCCACGATGCGTCGGGCGAGCCGATCGCGGTGCAGCTCGCGCCGGGGGGTGTCGAGCGCGACGCCCACGGCAACGTGCAGCTGTCGGGCACCGGCGCCCTGGCCGATCTGCTGTGCGACCTCATCAAGGACCAGCTGAAGATCAAGCGCGTGCGCGGCGACACCTTCGGCTACCTGCAGCGCTCGTTCCTCGGCTGCGTGTCGGATGTCGACCAGCGCGAAGCCCGCGAGGTCGGCGAGACGGCGCTGCAGTTCGCACTGCGCGGCGACCGCGACGGTTCGGTCGCGATCCAGCGCTGCGGCGACTACGCCGTGCGCTACGAGCTGCTGCCGCTGGCGGCGGTGGCGGGCAAGACGCGGGTGATGGAAGATGTCTTCATCACCGAGGGCGGCAATGCCGTCACCGACGCGTTCCGCCAGTACCTGCGCCCGCTGCTCGGCAGCGACATGCCGCAGGCGCACCGGCTGCGCGGGCATCCGATCGCGAAGCGACTGGGCGGATCGACCGTAGGACGCTGACGCCCGGTCGGGCATTTCCTACCGCAGCGCCCGGTCCCGGCTGATGGGCCGCGCGGGCGTGAGCGGGTCTGATGGGATCTCTCCACCCACTGGAAAGGGATCACCATGAACCACAAGATGCTTTTGTTGTCCGCGCTGCTGGCCGGCGCCTTCGGCTCGCAGACCGTGCTGGCCCAGACGACGACCGACGACCCGTCCGCGCCGAAGACGCGCGAGCAGGTGAAGGCCGAAACCCGCGACGCCGCGGCCGCCGGCAAGAAGGTGCCGGTCGGCGAGCAGCACGACAACAAGCGCAAGCCGGTCACGTCGGAGACGACGCGCGCGCAGGTCAAGGCGGACACCAAGGCCGCGAAGGCCATGGGCGAGATGAAGACCAGCGAGGGCGACCTGAACAAGCTGCCGCCGCCGGCCGCCGGATCGCCGCCGCCGGCCGATCGCGCCGACGTGAAGGCCGAGACGAAGCGCGCGATGAAGAACGGCGAGATCGAGCGCAGCGAAGAATCAGGCAAGCCGAAGAAGTGACGGCTCCCGGCGGCGCCCAGCGCGCCGCCTGCCCCCTGTCCACCGTCTACCATCGCGGCCATGTGAGGAGGCTGCGATGCAAGAGTGGATACTCAGGCTCAACCAGTATTTCCCGATCCGCTACAGCGCCTGGCTGCTGAGCGGTATCGGGCTGCTGCTCAGTGCGTTCACCGCGGTCGCGTTCCACGTCGGGTGGCCCTGGCTGCTGCTGTTCGCGCTGCTGGTGGGCGTCGGCGTGCACGATGTGCTGCAGGCGCGGCATTCGGTGCTGCGCAACTACCCGGTGATCGGGCACCTGCGCTTCCTGCTGGAGTTCATCCGGCCCGAGATGCGCCAGTACTTCATCGAGGGCGACAACGAGGCGGCGCCGTTCTCGCGCCAGCAGCGCTCGCTGGTCTACCAGCGGGCGAAGAACGATCCCGACAAGCGGCCGTTCGGCACGCAGATGGACGTCGGTGCGCTCGGCTACGAATGGATCAACCACTCGATTGCGCCGACCGAGCTGCCGACGCACGACTTCCGCGTGATGATCGGCGCGAACCGCGCACAGCCGTACTCGGCGAGCGTCTTCAACATCTCGGCGATGAGTTTCGGTGCGCTGTCGGCGAACGCGATCCTTGCGCTCAATGCCGGCGCGAAACGCGGCGGCTTCGCGCATGACACCGGCGAGGGCAGCATCAGCCGCCATCACCGCGAGAACGGCGGCGACCTGATCTGGGAGGTCGGCTCCGGCTACTTCGGTTGCCGCCATGAAGATGGCAGCTTCGACGAGCGGCGCTTCGCCGAGAACGCGACCCAGCCGCAGGTGCGGATGATCGAGTTGAAGCTGAGCCAGGGTGCCAAGCCCGGGCATGGCGGCGTGCTGCCGGGGCCGAAGGTCACGCCCGAGATCGCCGAGGCCCGGGGTGTGGCAGCCTGGGTCGACTGCATCTCGCCGGCACGCCACAGCGCGTTCGACACGCCGGTCGAGATGATGCGGTTCATCGAGCGGCTGCGCACGCTGTCCGGCGGCAAGCCGACCGGCTTCAAGCTGTGCATCGGCCACCCGTGGGAGTGGTTCGCGATCGCGAAGGCGATGCTCGTCACCGGCATCACGCCGGATTTCATCGTCGTCGATGGTGCCGAGGGCGGCACCGGCGCGGCGCCGCTGGAGTTCACCGACCACGTCGGTGCGCCGCTGCAGGAGGGCCTGCTGCTGGTGCACAACACGCTGGTCGGGCTGAACCTGCGCGACCAGGTGAAGCTCGGCTGTGCCGGCAAGGTGGTCAGCGCGTTCGACATCGCGCGGATGATGGCCCTGGGGGCGGACTGGTGCAATGCGGCGCGCGGCTTCATGTTCGCGCTCGGTTGCATCCAGGCGCAGGCCTGCCACACCGGTGCGTGCCCGACGGGGGTCAGCACGCAGGACGCGCAGCGCCAGCGCGCGCTGGTGGTGCCGACCAAGGCCGAGCGCGTCTTCCACTACCACCAGAACACCTTGCGCGCGCTGAAGGAGCTGGTGCAGGCGGCGGGGCTGACGCATCCGGGCGGCATCACGGCGTCGCACATCGTGCGCCTGTCTGCCGACCATGAGGTGAAACTGCTCGCGAATCTGCTGCCGTTCCTGAAGCCGGGTTCGCTGCTGGACGGCAGCGAGCCGGCGCACAACGTCTTCCGGCTGTACTGGCCGATGGCGCAGGCGTACAGTTTCGCGATGACCCCCCCGGGTTGAGGGGGCTGGCAGCCCTTGGTCATGGGGATGCACCGGATGGGGGTGCGGCGAAGAATGGCCGATCTGCTTGCTTGTGCGTTTTTCCATGCCGTCCCTCGTCCTTCTGCAGCGTGACCATGAGGCCAGCCCTCATCTGGCGGCCTTGATCGCGGCCACTCCGGGTTTCCGGGTGGTCGGCACGGTCCACACRATCGACGAGGCGCGGCCGCTGATCGCGCGCGCCGACCCCGACATCCTGGTGACCGACCTGCGCGTGCAGGACGGCCCGGTCGACGGCCTGCTGGGCGACCTGCGCCAGGGCGGCCGTGCGACGCGCCCGCAGGTGCTGGTGACGCTGATGTCGCACGACGACATGGTGCTGCTGCAGGCCTTGCGCGCCGGGGCCGACGGGTATTGGGTGCATGCCAACTCCCCCGAGGCGCTGATCAGCGGACTGCAGGAGGTGGCCAGGGGTGAGTCGCCGATGACGCCGACCATTGCGCGCCAGGTGCTGTCTCACTTCGAGACATCGCCGCGGCATGCGCTGGCCGACACGATGACCGAGGCGCTGAACCCGCTGGTGCTGACCGGCATGGAGCGGCAGATCCTGCAGTGGCTGGCGCAGGGCTACCTGATCGACGAGATCGCGCAGCAGTGGCATGCGAGCGTGCACACGGTGGCTTGCGGGATTCGACGGGTTTATCAGAAGTTGCAGTTTGATATTCGGGCTAATGGGTTGTCGCTCACTGCTTGATGCCTTTGCCGGGTTTCGCTCCGGACGCTGCGCTGTGCTTGCCGGCAGGTTTCGCCCCGGCGGGCGAGTCACTTTCATTTGTCTTGCCAAATGAAAGTAACCAAAGCAAAGGCGCTTTGAAAACCATGCGGTTCGTTCAGTCTCGCTGCGGACAACACTGACGCTTCGGCTGCACATCCCCGTTC
>NZ_JBFUCB010000521.1:0-4372 GCF_056405435.1 Rhizobacter sp. P1_G5
CTCATGCGGCGTGGAAGGAGCACGACATGAAACGAACCGCGTCTGACTTGTCACCCAGGAAGGCCTTGCCGGCGACGCCATCGTCCCCGCGGTCGCCGCCGGCGAGTTCGTCGGAAACCGAAGCGTTCGAGGACTCGAGCGAAGACCCGTCGGTCCACCCGATCGAGCAACTCTGGTCGGTCATGAATGACGCGTCGAAGTCCACTGCGGAGCGCGAGGCTGCCATCCGCATGTGCATCAGCAGCGAGCCGATCGGCCAGCGCAGAGGAGTACTCGCCTTCAAGGCCGAGCATTGGCAGGTTCTGGAGGCGATCTCCCAGCTGGAGACGCCGCAGGATTGCGCAGAGCTGTTCACCGGGAGCTACCTGAAGGCAGACTTCCCCTTGACGCCGGCGGGAATCCTGTACGGCCTGACCGTGGTCAAGGCGGCGCGGAGCGCCCTCGGTGGCTTGGCGATGTACTCGACTCGCGACGGCTGCTCGTTGGTCGTGAAGCACGTGGTGGAGATGGCGACTTTGTGCTCGGTCTGCCCCATCACCTGTCGGGGTCTGCTGGCGATGGTCTTTCGAGGCCACGAGTCGCTGCTTGCCGATGTCCACGCAGTCTTTTGCAAGGAGATCGAGACGCGCCCGCGGCCGTCCGTGCAGATATGCGTCGTGGTGCTGGCCTCGTTGCACAGCCTGTCTGGTGCAAACCCGTTGGATGTGACGAAGGGCCCGCAGTCACTGGGCGCGGAAAGCCTGATCCTGAATGACCTGGTCCGGATCAGCGTGCAGCAGTGCTGCGCGATCATTCATGTCGCGCAGACCCTTCAACTTGAACAGCCGCTGGAGAGGGACGACTTCGAGTGGGTGAAGACGAACACCGGGGAATTGGGCGTGCTGTTGGACTCGAACGCGAACGACGAGGGTATCGGGGAGTTTCTGCTGGCGGCCGGGCTGGTGCAGGTGTGGTCGGTATCGCTCATGAATCAGTTGATGAACTGACTCATCTCATGACGCGGGCGGTCCGGCCAGCACCTGCGCAACGAGAGAATCCGCCCCGAATGCGGAGCGGTTGGCCTCGGCCAGCAGCGCGATCGCAGCCAGCCTGCAGGCCTCGCGGTCGTGCGCCGGGCCGTTGCCGAGCGGGTCGCTCATCAGGCCGTCCGTCACGCGGTCGACCAACGCCTCGAAGCGGCGCACGGCTTCGTCGCGCAGTTCGTCGAACGCGGGGTCGTCGAAGGCGAGGTCATTCCTGGCGGGGGTGGCGTGCAGGGTCATTTCGTGGGTCCGGTGGTCGAGGCGGTCGGAGCGCTCGACAGGGTCGATTGCGCGGAGAAGAAGTCGRCAGACGTGGCGGATGACGAGGCCGACGACGGCTTGCCGTCGTCGGTGCGCATGCTGTCATTCGGCGCCGACCCATCGGTGGCGGCAGTGCTGCTGGCCGAGGCCGGCAGGGTGGCGCTCGGCTTCGGGGTGGTCGGCCTCGGGGGCAGCGGCGGCGGCTTCGCGCCGGTCGGCGCCGGCTGCAGCGCGGCGTCCAGCTTGCCGAGACCGGACTGGAAGCGCTGGACCATGTCGTGGATCGCCTGCAGGCCCGTCCTGGCCTCGCCGAGCATCTGGTTCACCAGGGGCGGCGCGAAGTTCTGGTACAGCGCGCTGCCCTCGATGTCGTGCAGCGCCTGCAGGAACTCGCCGGCCACGCGCGAGGCGCGGTCCGAGCCCCGCACTGCCGCGGCCATCGGGCCCTTCAGCGCGGCGTGCGCCGCGTCGCGGATCGCGCCGAACGGGCCCAGCGGGATGTGTCCGGGATTCGCGGTCGGCGTCGTGGGTTTCGTGAGGTTCTCGGATTCCGCAGGCCGGGTCGGTGCCGCTGCTCCCGTGGGGCCGGTCGGCAGCATCTGGGCCAGTTGCGACATCTGCGCCACCTGCTCGCCCAGCCGGCCCATCTGCCCGAGCAGCGATGCGTTCTGCAGGCGCGGGCGAAGGCCGGAGAGGCCCTGTTGCAGCGTCGCGGCGCTCGGCAGCTTCGAGGGCAGGCGTTCGCTCAGCCCGCTCAATCCGCTCATCGTCTTCGAGGCGAGGCGCGTCGCACCCGTCGCCTTCTCGGCCAGGCCGGGCGCTGCCTTGGCAACCTRCTGGGCCACGCGACCGAGCGCCTGGGCGCTGCTCTTCAGCAACATCGGATTGATCGGAGGCATGCGGGTTCCTTGCAGCGGTGGCGTCGTTGACCGCAACGGTAGGGCCGCCGGGCCGGGCCGGCGGTGGCCCGGTGCGAAGCGGCGCATGCCGCGGCGAAGTTGCGCCCGGCCGCCCGCGCAAGCGTCCGGCAGGGCGCTACGATCGCCGCATTGCTTGCATTGACCGAACCGACACGTGAAGCCCTCGATCCCCGACAAGACCATGCAAGACCCCGCCAAAGCCGCCGGCCCTGCCACCACGCCGGTGACGCGCGTGCTGGTGATCGAGGACGACGAGGCCTTTCGCGTCAGCGTGAAGCGTGCGCTGGAGCTGGCCGGCTACGAGGTCAGCCTGTTCGAGGACGCCGAATCGGCGATGGAGCAGATGGCCGCCGTGGCGCCGGCCGCCGTGCTGACCGACCTGCGGCTGCCGAAGGCCGACGGCCTGTTCGTGCTGCAGCGCGCGCGCGAGAAGGATGCCGACCTGCCGGTGGTGCTGATGACCGGCCATGGCGACATCCCGACCGCGATCCAGGCGATCCGCTCGGGCGCCTACGATTTCCTCGAGAAGCCGTTCAGCCGCGAACGGCTGCTGGCGGTCGTGCAGCGCGCGGCCGACCAGTACCGGCTGGTGCAGGAGAACCGGCAGYTGAAGACGCGGCTGGCCGAGTCGTCCGGCATCGACCAGATCGTGCGCGGCGACGCGGCACCGGTGCGCGAGCTGCGCGACCTGATCCTGCGCCTGGCGCCGACACCGGTCGACGTGCTGATCCACGGCGAGACCGGCACCGGCAAGGAGCTGGTCGCGYGCTGCCTGCATGATTTCGGCCGGCGCAGCGGCAACTTCGTCGCGCTGAACTGCGCGGCCATCCCCGAGAGCCTGTTCGAGAGCGAGCTGTTCGGCCACGAGGCCGGCGCCTTCACCGGCGCGGGCAAGCAGCGCATCGGCAAGATCGAGCACGCGAAGGACGGCACGCTGTTCCTCGACGAGATCGAGGCGATGCCGCTCGCGCTGCAGGCCAAGGTGCTGCGCGTGATCCAGGAGCGCGAGATCGAGCGCCTGGGCAACAACAAGCCGATCCCGGTGAACTTCCGCGTCGTCGCGGCGACCAAGGTGAGCCTGGAAGACCTGGCGAAGAAGGGCGAGTTCCGGCCCGACCTGTTCTACCGGCTCAACGTGGCCTCGCTGAAGATCCCGGCGCTGCGCGACCGGCTGGGCGACATCCTCGGGCTGTTCCAGATCTTCGTGCAGCAGGCGAGCCTGCGCTTCCAGATGCCGGTGCCGTCGTTGACGCCGGACCAGCACCAGGCGCTGCTCGCGTCGCGCTGGCCGGGCAACGTGCGCGAGCTGAAGGCCTGCGCCGAGCGCCTGATCCTCGGCCTGCCGATCTTCGTCGACGGCGAGCCGACGGCTTCGGCACCGCGCTCGTTCGACGAATCGGTCGCGATGATCGAGCGCAGCCTGCTCGAAGAAGCGCTGCGCCGCCACGGCGGTTCGGTGAAGGCGGCCTGCGCCGAACTCGCGCTGACGCCGGCGACGATGTACCGCAAGCTGAAGGCGCTGGCGGTGGACCCGTCGGCGTACAAGGACCCGAGCACGGATCCGGCGGGCTGAGGCGATTCCCGATACTCCTTTGCGCCGCGCGCGTCGCAGGTGCCGTCCGAAATAGCGGACTCCAGCGCACGAACTGCGGGTGCGATCGGTTCGTTGCAGATGCCGTGAGGCATCAGACAGAACGCCCGCACGAAGACCTGCCCGCAGGCATCGTTAATCCAGGCGCAACGGTCCCGTCACGCGACGTTCGACGCCTGTCGCAGTCGTGAGAGAGACCCCCTCGCGTTCTTCTCAAACTTGATTCGCCCCACCGGCGCGTGCGCTGTCGGATGCGTACCGGGTGGCATCGGCGCGCCCGTTCGTTTCCACGGCGCGCCACGAGGAATCAAGCACTTGCAGGTCAATTTGAAACCGCTTGCAAGCGGCGGGGCCGTCGCGCAGCCATACATCGCTTCGTGGCACATGGCTTGCGGAACGAGACCGTCAGACATCATTAAACACATAGGGGAGTCTCGTGAACAAAGCAGCCTTGTTGATCGAAGACAAAGACACGCAACTGGTCGTGCGGACCGCACTGGAGTGCGCCGGTTTCCAGTGCGAGGTCTACGCGTCCACCGGTACGCTCTTGCGCGGCATCAAGCGCGACGACCATGGAC
>NZ_JBFUCB010000522.1:0-4356 GCF_056405435.1 Rhizobacter sp. P1_G5
CGATGCGGCCGAGCGGCGCGCCGGTCGCCAGCGCCTCGACGCCCACCTTGGCGATCGTGCCGGCCGTCATCTTGCTCGGGAACATGCCCGGCGCCAGCGCATTCACCGTGATGCCGTAGCGGCCCCACTCCGCCGCCAGCGTGCGCGTGAAGTTGACGACCGCGCCCTTGCTGGTGCCGTAGGCGATGTACTTCATCGTCGACGGCGAGCCCGACAGCCCGGCGATCGACGCGACGTTGATGATGCGGCCCGACAGGCGCGGGATCATGCTGAGCCGCCCGATCGCCTGGCTCATCAGGAAGATGCTGCGGATGTTCAGGTTCATCACCTTGTCCCAGGCCTCCAGCGGGTACTCCTCGGCCGGCGCGCCCCAGGTGGCACCGGCGTTGTTGACGAGGATGTCGACCTTGCCGAGCCGCTGCATCGCCTCGCTGGCCACGCGCTGGATCTCGTCCGGCTGGCTCGCGTCGGCCGCCACCCATCGGGTGTCGATGCCGCGCGCCTGCAGGTGGGCAGCGGCCTCTTCCAGGTCAGCCGCCTTGCGCGAGGTCAGCAGGATCTTCGCGCCTGCCTCGCCCAGCGATTCGGCGATCTGCAGCCCGAGCCCGCGCGAACCGCCCGTCACCAGCGCGGTCTTGCCTTCGAGGCTCAGGAGGGTCTGGACAGGTGTGCTCATGGATTCGATCTCCTAGTCGTTGTGCCTGTTGAGGGATTTGAAGAACGCATCGCTGTTCGTCTCGCGGCCCAGGAAGTTGCGCATCAGCTGCGCCGGCGCCACCTGGCCGCCCTGCGACAGCACCTGCTCGCGGTAGCGCATGCCGACCTCGCTGCTCAGCTTGTCGGCGGCGAACGCGGTGCGCAGGTCCTCGGCCAGCACCAGGCTCCACAGGTAGCCGTAGTAGCCCGAGGCATAGCCGGTCGCGATGTGCGAGAAGCCGGCGGGGAACATGCTGCCCTTCACATGGCCGAGCGGCGTCGCGCCTTCCATGCGCTGCCAGGTGGCCATCGGCTCGGGCGCGTCCTTCGCGTACAGCGCGAGGTCGTAGCTCGCATACAGGTGCTGGCGCGCCACCGCGATGCCCTTCGCGAAATCGCGCGCCTTCGAGGCCCGCGCCACCAGGTCGTCCGGCGCCGGCTTGCAGGTCGGGCAGACCTCCTTGAACAGCGCCAGCACGCGCGCGTCATAGACCCAGTCCTCGAGCATCTGCGACGGCGCCTCGACGAAATCGAGCTGCACGTTGGTGCCGCCCTGCGTGGCGTAGCGGGTGTTCGACAGCAGGCCGTGCATCGCGTGGCCGAACTCGTGCAGCAGCGTCTCCAGCTCGTCGATGTTCAGGCCCTTGCGGTTGAAGTTGACGACCAGACCCGCCGCCGGCGTGCGGCCCGCGAGCGTCGACGGGTTGCGGAAGCTCCACACCGCCGCGTGGTTGTACTTGCCCTCGCGCGGGTACAGGTCGACGAACAGCGTGCCCAGCACCTTCCTGCTCGCGACATCGCGCACCTCGAACGACTGCGCGTCCGCGTGCCACAGCGGCTGCTTCAGCGCCTCGAACTGCACGCCGAACAGCTGGCCGGCGACGCGGAACACGAAGTCGAGGCTGGCCTGCGGCGGGAAGTAGCTGCGGAACTCCTCGGCGTCGAGCTGGAAGCGGTTGCGGCGCTCGCGGAACGTGTAGTAGGTGACATCCCAGCGGTTCACGGTGGTCGCCTCGACCGACTGCTTCAGGTCGCGCGCCTTCGCTTCGCGCAGCAGGCCGAGGTCGGCCACCTCGCGCTGCGCGACGGCGTCCTTCACGGTGCCGAGGAAGGCCTGCACCGCGGCGGCGTTGCCGGCCATGCGGCGGCGCATCGAGAAATCGGCGTACGACGCCAGGCCGAACAGCTGCGCATACTCGCGGCGCAGCTGGCCGAGCTGCTGCAGCGTCTTCAGGTTGGCCGCGCCGCCCAGGCCCTGGAAGGCACGCCACATGCGCTCGCGGGTGGCGCCCAGGGTCGCGTTCTCGATGATCGCGTCGTAGCTCGGGTAGTCGAGGCCGAACACGTAGCGGCCCTTGGCATCGCGCTGGCGGTCTTTCAGCGCCTCGGCCGGCACGCCGTCGAGTTCGTCGGGCGCGAACGCGACGCGCGTCTTGTCGTCGCGGATGCGGCGGTCGAACAGCTGGCCGAGCCGGGTGATCTCGGTGCTGACCTTCTTCGCGCGCGCCTGGCGGGCGGGCGTCAGCGCGACGCCGGCGTCCTCGAACGCATCGAGCGTGTCGCGCAGCAGGCGGGCGTCGATGTCGTCGGCGGGCTTCACCTGCTTCAGCAGCGCGTAGAGCTTCGGGTTCTGCAGGAAGCCGTTGCGGAAAGTCTGGTAGCCGAGGTCGCAGGCATCGGCCGCGTCGCGCACCGCCTTGTCGGGGTGCACCGCGTTCAGCAGCGACAGCGGGCCGACGGTGTCTTCATAGGCCCGGTTCATGCCGTCGAGCTCGGCGAGCAGCGTGCCGGCCCGGTCCGGCGGCAGCGCCTGCAGCCGCTTCTCGTCGGCACGGGCGCTGGCGATCAGGGTCTTGCACGCGGCGTCGGCCTGCGCGCCGGTGCGGAACTCGGGGAAGACGTACGACGGCGTGGCCGGCTCGGCGGCCAGGGCCGTGCCGGCCACCAGCACGAGCGTCGAGAGGGACAGGTGGAATGCCATGGGAATGCGGTTCAAGGGGTTCAGGTGGGGCTTTTCATGCGCGAGCGCACGTAGATGAGCACGACGCCGACGGCCGCGACGACCGCGCCGGTCACCGCGATGCCCCAGCCCAGCGGCTCCTGGTAGCGCTGCACGGCGAGCCCGAGGCCCACGCCCAGCAGCCCGCCGTAGATCAGCACCCAGACGAGGGTTTCGACCGTTGAAGTCTTCATTGCAATCCGGCCCGGTGTCAGAACCAGGCGTCGTTCATGGAACGGCAAGTATCGTCCCGCGTCTCGACCACCTTCAACCAGGCGGGGACTTTGGGCAGTTCGTAGCGGAAGAAGAAGCGGGCGGCGGCGAGCTTGCCGTGCAGCAGCGCGGTGTCGCCCTGCCCGGCCGCGGTGGCTTGTTCCAGGTGCTCCTGTGCGCAGATCGAGACATCCAGCCAGACCCAGGCCAGCACCGTGTGCCCGAAGGCCTGCAGGTAGGGCGTGGCATTGGCGAGCGCCTCCTCGGGCACGCCGCTGGCCCAGGCAGCCTTGGTGGCGTTGCCCAGCGCCTTCAGCGCGCCGGCCAGTGCGTTGGCGTGCTCGGCGAGCGTGGGCAGCATCAGCGCGCGCTGGATCGTCGCGTTGAGCTTGTTGGCGAGCAGCATCAGGCCCTTGCCGCCATCCATCACGACCTTGCGCCCGAGCAGGTCGAGCGCCTGGATGCCGTGGGTGCCCTCGTGGATCATGTTGAGGCGGTTGTCGCGCCAGTACTGTTCGACCGGGTAGTCGCGGGTGTAGCCGTAGCCGCCGAGCACCTGGATCGCGAGGCTGTTGGCTTCCAGGCACCATTCGCTGGGCCAGCTCTTCGCGATGGGGGTGAGCATCTCCAGCAGCAGCCCTGCTTCGGCGGCGATCTCGGGCGGCGCGGTGTGCAGTTCGTCGACGAGGCGGGCGCAGTAGAGCTCGAGCGCGAGCGCGCCTTCGCAGTAGCTCTTCTGCGCGAGCAGCATGCGTTTGACGTCGGCGTGCTGGATGATCGGCACCTGTGGCCGCGTCGCGTCCTTGCCGCCGGGGCCGATGGGGCGGCCTTGCGGGCGGCCGCGCGCATAGTCGAGGCTCGCTTCGTAGCCGGCTTGGCCGAGCATCGTGGCGCCGAGCCCGACGCCGATGCGCGCCTCGTTCATCATGTGGAACATGCAGCGCAGGCCCTCGCCGGGCTGGCCGACGAGGTAGCCGATGGCACCGGCAGACCCGCGGACCGGAAACTTTCCTTCGCCGAAGTTCAGCAGCGTGTTCGGAATCCCGCGGTAGCCGAGCTTGTGGTTGAGCCCGGCGAGTGCCACGTCATTGCGCTCGCCGGTGAGTTGCCCCTCGGCGTCGACGAGCTTCTTCGGCACGACGAACAGCGAGATGCCGCGCGTGCCGGGAACGAGTGCGCCGTCGGGGCCGGGGATCTTCGCGAGCACGAGGTGGACGATGTTCTCGGCCAGCTCATGCTCGCCGTTCGAGATCCACATCTTGTTGCCGCGCAGGCGATAGCGGGGACCGAGTGGATCGCTTGCCGCCTCGGGGCCATCGGGCGTGGCGCGGGTGACGATGTCGGACAGGCTGGACCCGGCCTGCGGCTCGCTGAGGCACATGGTGCCGAAAAAGCGCCCCGAGAACTCGTTCTTCGCGAACACGTCCTTTTGCAGCGCGGTGCCATGC
>NZ_JBFUCB010000523.1:0-4352 GCF_056405435.1 Rhizobacter sp. P1_G5
GATGGAGTCGCGCGAGAGTTCGAGCACGTCGCTGACCGAGTCGACGACGGCRCCGACGACGCGGCCGCGCACGTTCAGCACGATGACGACGGTGAAGCTGTTGTAGTCGTTCGAGTCGCARCCGAGCTTCAGGCGCAGGTCGACGATCGGGACGATSACGCCGCGCAGGTTGACCACGCCCTTGATGAAGGCSGGGGMGTTGGCGATGCGGGTGGGCGCYTCGTAGGAGCGGATCTCCTGCACCTTCAGGATGTCGATGCCGTATTCCTCGGCRCCCAGGCGGAAGGTGAGGAACTCGCCGCCGGACTGGGMGGCGGTGGCCGCGCGGGCGGCTTCGTGCCGGGCCACGTGGGAAGCTTCGTGGATCATGTCCATGGTGGGGTCCTGTGCAGAGCTGGAGAACGTTGGGCGGGTACGGTGCCGGTGTGGTGTCTATCGGCCGGCCGGCGGCAGACTGAAGGTCGAGACCACCGATGCGAGACSTTGTGCCTGGTCGCGCAGGCTCTCGGCGGCGGCGGCCGATTCCTCGACCAGCGCAGCATTCTGTTGCGTCATCTGGTCGAGTTGAGTGACTGCCGTGTTGATCTGGCCGATGCCGTCGCTCTGCTCGGACGATGCGGCGGTGATCTCGCCGATGATGTCCGAGACGCGCTGCACCGAGCCGACGATCTCCTGCATCGTCTGGCCGGCATCCGCCACCAGGCGCGAGCCGGCATCCACCCGCTCGACGCTGGCGCCGATCAGGCTCTTGATTTCCTTCGCGGCGTCGGCCGAGCGGCCGGCCAGGCTGCGCACCTCGCTGGCGACGACCGCGAAGCCGCGGCCCTGCTCGCCGGCACGCGCGGCTTCCACCGCGGCGTTCAGCGCCAGGATGTTGGTCTGGAACGCGATGCCGTCGATCACGCCGATGATGTCGGCGATCTTCTTCGAGCTGGCATTGATCTCGTTCATCGTCGAGACGACCTGCGAGACCACCGAGCCGCCGCGTGCCGCGACTTCGGCCGCCGACGACGCGAGCTGGTTGGCCTGGCGGGCCGAATCGGCGCTCTGCTTGACGGTGCCGGTCAGCTGCTCCATCGACGAGGCGGCCTGCTGCAGGTTCGAGGCCGTCTGCTCGGTGCGGGCGCTCAGGTCCTGGTTGCCGGTCGCGATCTCGGTGCTGGCGGTGGAGATGCTGTCGGTGCTCTGGCGCACCTGGCCGACCAGGCGGCCGAGCGATTCCTGCATCGTCTTCAGCGACTGCAGCAGCTCGGCGGCTTCGTCCTCGCCCTGCACGTGGATGTGCTGCGTCAGGTCGCCGGCGCTGATCGCCTGGGCGATCCGCTGGGCCTGCGCGATCGGCTTCGTGACCGAGCGGGTCACGCGCCAGGCCAGCAGCGCGGCCAGCAGCATCGCGCCGGCGCCGCCCAGGCCGAGCGCGAGCATGCCGACGAAGCCGGCGCGGTCCGCCCGCTCCTTGGTGTCCGCCATGCTGTCGCGCTGGCCCTGGATGAGCTTCTCGACGCTGTCGCTGTAGGCCTTGGCCGCAGGGAACARCTTGTCCATCACCTCGGCCGTCACGTCTTCGCCGGCTTCCTTGCGCTTGAGCAGGCCGTTGCGCAGGCCCTGGTAGGCGTCGCGCTGCACGTTCACCGCCTCCAGCAGCCGCTTGTCGGCGTCGGAGGTGGCGATCTCCTGCATGCGCTTCAGGCGCTCGGTCTGCGCCGCCACGACGTCCTTCATCTCGGCGCGCACGCGGGTCTTGATCTGTTCGTCGTTCGCGAAGAACACGACCCAGTTGCGGGCGGTGTTGGACTCGATCGCGCGGCCCCAGCGCTCCGACAGCGACAGCTTCTCGGTGTCGAGCACGCCGAGCTCCTCCGACAGCGTGCGCATCGTCGAGATGCGATCGAGGCCGAAACCGACGGCCGCGGCGCACAGCAGTGCGATCGAACCGAACCCGACCGCGAGACGCGGACCCAGGCGCATGGCAGACAACGAGAACATCGCGAACTTCCCTTCTTGTTGGAGCCGCCTCCCAGGCGGCCTGTCGATCGTTCGGAGTGCAGGCCCGGCCGGCGGGCTCAGGCCTGCTGGAGACGGAAACTACCGACCGCCTGGGCCAGCCGGGCCGCCTGGTCCTTCAGGCTTTCGGCGGCAGCGGTCGATTGCTCGACCAGCGCGGCGTTCTGCTGCGTCATCTGGTCGAGCTGGTTGACGGACTGGTTGACCTGGCCGATGCCATCGCTCTGCTCGGCGGCGGCGGTGCTGATCTCGCCGATGATGTCGCTGACGCGCTGCACCGAGCCGACGATCTCGTTCATCGTCTTGCCGGCGTCGGCCACCAGGCGCGAGCCGGCCTCGACGCGGTCGACGCTGGCGCCGATCAGGCCCTTGATTTCCTTGGCGGCGTCGGCGCTGCGCTGCGCGAGGCTGCGCACTTCGCTGGCGACCACCGCGAAGCCGCGGCCCTGTTCGCCGGCACGCGCCGCTTCGACGGCTGCGTTCAGCGCCAGGATGTTGGTCTGGAACGCGATGCCGTCGATCACGCCGATGATGTCGCTGATCTTCTTCGACGAGGCATTGATCTCGTCCATCGTCGTGACGACCTGCGAGACGACCGAGCCGCCGCGTGCCGCGACCTCGGCGGCCGACGAGGCCAGCTGGTTGGCCTGGCGGGCCGAGTCGGCGCTCTGCTTGACGGTGCCGGTGATCTGCTCCATCGACGAGGCCGCGCGCTGCAGGTTCGATGCGGTCTGTTCGGTGCGGGCGCTCAGGTCCTGGTTGCCGGTCGCGATCTCGCTGCTGGCGGTCGTGATCGAGTCGACCGAGCTGCGCACCGAGCCGATCATCTGCTGGAAGCGCTGGCGCATGCCTTCGACGTTGCGGATCAGCGCGCCGATCTCGTCACGCTGCTCGCTGTGGCAGGGCTGCGTCAGGTCGCCGGCCGCCAGCACCGTGACGGCGCGCGACAGCTCCTGCAGCGGGCGGCCGACCCAGCGGCGCATCATCAGGAACAGCCCGCCGCCGAGCAGCAGCGCGGCGATGCCGAGCAGCGTCGCGAACGGCACGATGGTGGCCCAGTGGGTCTTCATCGCCTCGCCGTCCGACACCTCCGACACCACCCACTGGTTGCCGGCCTTGGCCTTGCGCAGCACCGCCCAGTGGTCGTCGTGTTTCGTCTCGAGCACCGCGCCGCCGTCCTTCGCCCAGCCGCCGGGGGCGGTCTCGAGGCGGGCCAGCAGCGCCTTGGCGTCCGGGTAGGCCTCCAGCACCTTCTTGCCCTTGGCGCTCGGGTGCACGACGAAGACCGCCTCTTCAGGCGACTTCTTCGGGTCGATCACGTAGACGCCGCCGCTGTCGAAGAAGCGGATGTCGCTCGCCAGCTTGTCGATCGCCGCCTGGAAGGCGGAGGTGTCGAAGCCGATGAACAGGATGCCGATGACCTTGCCGCCCGCGTCCTTGATCGGCTCGTAGCGGGTCATGTAGGGCGTGCCGAACAGCACCGCGCGGCCGGTGTAGGTCTGGCCGGCCATCATCAGCGCATGCGCCGGATGGCTGGCGCCGAGCATCGTGCCGACGGCGCGCTCGCCGTTTTCCTTCTTCAGCGAGGTGGTGATGCGCTGGAAGTCGTCGCCTTTGCGGGCGAACACGGTGGCCACGCCGCCGCTGCCCTGCGCGAACTCGTCCACCTGCGTGAAGTTGCCGTTCAGCGGCGTGTCGCCGACCTTCAGCGTGGTGCTCGCCTCGTCCAGCGTGARGGGCTGCTTGAACTCGTTCTTGAAGTTGGCGAAGAACTTCTCGACCAGCACGCGCGAGGTCATGTCGAACGCGTCGATCGAATCGGCGACCGACTGCGTCTTGTCGGCCACCCAGGTGACGATGCGCTCGCGCGAGCGGTCGGCGGCCACCAGGCTCATCGTGGCGCAGATCGCGAACAGGACCACCGACAGGCTCAGCGCCCCGATGATCGAAACCTTGCGCGCGACCGAGCCGCGGCTGTCAAGCGCCGTGTTCATGAAATCCTTGGGGAGAGAAGAGAGGAATGCGGGGAAACGTCAGGGGCTGTCGATCAGGCCCATCTCGGCGCTGGCCATCAGCTCCTCGATGTCCATCAGGATGAGCATGCGGTCGTTGACGCTGGAGATGCCGGTGATGAAGCTGGTGTCGACGGCGGAGGCCATCTCGGGGGCCGGCTTGATGGAGTCGCGCGAGAGTTCGAGCACGTCGCTGACCGAGTCGACGACGGCRCCGACGACGCGGCCGCGCACGTTCAGCACGATGACGACGGTGAAGCTGTTGTAGTCGTTCGAGTCGCARCCGAGCTTCAGGCGCAGGTCGACGATCGGGACGATCACGCCGCGCAGGTTGAC
>NZ_JBFUCB010000524.1:0-4339 GCF_056405435.1 Rhizobacter sp. P1_G5
CCTCCTCGCCGTCCCATGGGCCCTCGATCGCATCGCCGCCCAGCGCGATCAGGTCACGCAGTTTGGCTGCCGCCTGCGGCACCTCGATCTTGAAGTAGCGCACGTTCGCCGTCTCGCGTGCGATGCGCGCCAGCGTGGCCGCGCTCAGCGTGGTGCCGCTGACGGGAGCGTCCTGCACCATGATCGGAATCGCCAGCGCCTCGGACAGCCGCGAGAAGAACTCGATGCTCTGGCCCTCGGGCACGCGCAGCGTCGCGCCGTGGTAGGGCGGCATCGCCATCACCATCGCCGCGCCCTGCTGCTGCGCGCGCACGCTGCGCTCGATGCACAGCCGCGTGCTGAAGTGCGTGGTCGTCACGATCACCGGCACGCGGCCGGCCACGTGCTCGAGGATGGTCTTCGTCAGCAGCTCGCGCTCGGCATCGGCGATGACGAACTGCTCGGAGAAGTTCGCGAGGATGCACAGCCCGGTCGAGCCGGCATCGATCATGAAATCGACGCAGCGTTTCTGGCTCGGCAGGTCGAGCTCGCCGCTGTCGGTGAAGGTGGTGGGCACCACCGGGAACACGCCCTGGTATCGCGCAGCCATGTTCGTCTCCTCACACCGGCAGCGGGTTGCGCTCGAACGGCGCCTGGTGCCAGTACGGGTACGGCCGGGTCACCGCGCTGGCCTCGTCGAGCTGCTTCATCTGCGACGCGCTCAGCGACCAGCCGATCGCGCCGAGGTTGTCGCGCAGCTGGGCCTCGTCGCGCGCGCCGATGATCACGTTCGCGACCGTGGGCCGTTGCAGCAGCCAGTTCAGTGCGATCTGCGGCACGCTCTTGCCGGTTTCCTTCGCGACGGCGTCGATCGCATCCATCACGCGGAACAGCTGCTCGTCGGGCACCGGCGGGCCGAACTCGGCGGTCTTGTGCAGGCGGCTCTGTGCCGGCAGCCCGGTGCCGCGGCGGATCTTGCCGGTGAGCCGGCCCCAGCCGAGCGGGCTCCACACGACCGCGCCGACACCCTGGTCGAGCGCGAGCGGCATCAGCTCCCATTCGTAGTCGCGGCCGATCAGCGAGTAGTAGGCCTGGTGCGCGACGTAGCGCGAGATGCCCAGGCGCTCCGATGCGGCGAGCGACTTCATCAGGTGCCAGCCGGAGAAGTTCGACACGCCGAGGTAGCGGATCTTGCCGGCGCGCACCAGGTCATCGAGCGTGCGCAGTGTCTCTTCGACCGGCGTCTGCGCATCGAAGCCGTGCAGCTGGAACAGGTCGATGTAGTCGGTGCCGAGCCGCTTCAGCGATGCGTGCACCGCATCGAGCAGGTGGTGGCGCGACGAGCCGACATCGTTCGGCCCGCTGCCGAGGCGGAAGGTGGCTTTCGTCGAGACGATCACCTTGTCGCGCCGGCCGGCGATCGCCTGGCCGAGCACCTGTTCGGCCGCGCCGGCGGAGTACACGTCGGCGCTGTCGAACATGTTCAGGCCGGCCTCGAGGCAGATGTCGAGCAGGCGGCGTGCGCCGTCGGCATCGGTCTTGCCCCAGGCGCCGAAGAATTCGCYGCCGCCGCCGAAGGTGCCGGTGCCGAGGCTGAGGACGGGGACCTTGAAGCCGCTCGAGCCGAGTCTGCGATGTTCCATTCGAATCTCCATCAACGGGGGCGTGCAGTTTGCCTTGCCGCCGGTAGACCCGACGACAACAGGGATGTGGCTGTGAAGAGGCCATGCATACCGCGTGCAAACATTCTGCACAGTTGATTTCTAGACTGGTCCGATTGACGCCATCGAGCAGTGCAACCCGGTGTCGAAAAGGAGACGGTATGGAGAACTGGACACAGGTCGCCGCGGCGCTGTCGTTGTTGGTTGCCCTGGTCGTGGTGTGTGCGATGACGTTCGTGATGGACGCTGTTGCGTGGTGTGCCGAACGACGCGCCGAGCGCGTCTACCTGCAGGCCAAGGGCCTGGCCTTCAGCCTGGCCCGCTCGCACCTGCAGGGCGCCTACCTGGGCTTGAACCGGAAGTGCTGCCCATCGTGCCGAAGCAGCGTGAGCGTGGCGGCTGCCGCGCACGACTGCAGGCCGGCGATGCAGGTGGTCGACGTGAACTGCGATTGCGGGCTGTGTGCCTGTCGCCTGGGCCTGTGCCGGCAGGCTGACGATGAGCTGGTCGAGCCCACACCCGTCGAGCCGGGCGAGTCTCGCGACAGATGACGAAGCGAGGGTTCGAAGATGAATCCCGAAACGCCATTCGACGCGACATCGTTCGGCGTCACCCTCAAAGTCCTCGGGCCGCTGTACTGGATCCTGGCACTGGCCGTCGCGACCGTCGTGTACTGGTTGCCGAAGCGCCGCTGGATGAAGTGGGGCTGCGCCGCCGGGGTCATGGCCGCATTCGCGTATCCCGTGGCGACGCATGTCGTCGAGCGCAATCATTGGCTCGACCAGCAGAGCGCGAGACGCGCAGCCGCCATGGCGCATTTCCAGAGGCGCTGCAGGACCGCTGGAGACCAGGTCTACCGCGTCGTCGAGGATGTCGACGGAATCGTCTGGATGACGTGGCGTCCGGTCAACGTGGGTGCCGATCAGTTCGCGTTGGACGATCCCTATGGCAGGGATTGCAGCGGGGACGACTGCATCAGGATTCTTCTGCGTGCGACGAGCGGCGCCGGGCTCGATCGGCCGGAGGCAAGGCAATACGCGAGCGGCTACCGCTTCGTCGAGACCGTGGATCCGCGCGACGGAAAGCGGTATCGATACACGGCGACCCTCGCGTTGGTGAGAAAGCGAACCCCGGCTGAAAGAGAGTGGTACAGGACGAGCAGCGGTGGCAGGGATCCCGGCCCGGCGATCTACGAGTTCAAGGTGGAGCGCCAAGCCATCGCTGCGTTCACGGCCCGCTATGGCTTGACGTGGGAGGACATCTCCACACCCGACGATCGCGAGCACTGGATTGCCGGAGGTGCACTGAAGGCCATCGATCTGCGAACCCAGGAGGTCGTCGCGGAACGAAGAGGGTATCTCGTGGACACCAGGGAAGGGCGCACCCGGGAGTTCCTGGATCCTTGGGCATGGGCAAGGATGTTTGGGCCGCGATGCCCGAAGGTGGAGGAGCGCATGTGGGATTTCGCCTCGAAGCGGCTTCGGCCATCGAAGGCGGAAGAGCAGGGTGGACCTGGGCCGTGACGTGGCTTCCCCCTTCGGAGGGGCATTGCGACTGCGCGTGCCGTGGCTAGACTGAACCGGTTCACAGGGAGAAGGAAAAGTGCGTGACGGAAGTCGTCGGCCCCGAGGCCAGGCCACGGCCACGGTGGGTGGCTCATTCAGAGGCGGCGCAGGTTGAGATGCGCCTGCTGGTGATCCATCAGAACTTCCCTGGCCAGTTCGGCCAGCTCGTCACGGCGTGGGCCTGTCGCCCGGGTTGGGCGGTGCGTGCGCTCGGCCGCGAGACCGCGCCGGGGCTGCCCGGCTTCGACGGCCTGCTGCGCTACAAGCTGGCGCGCGCACCGCATGCGCAGCAGCACGGCTACCTGCGGCAGATGGAATCGGCCACGCTGCACGGCCAGGCGGCGGCGCGTGCGATGCTGAAGCTGCGCGATCAGGGCTTCCGGCCCGACGTGATCCTCGCGCACCCGGGCTGGGGCGAGACGCTGTATGCGAAGGACGTGTTCCCCGACGCGCGCCTGATCCACCTGTGCGAGTGGTACTACAACGCCGACGGCCAGGACCTGGGCTTCGACCCGGAGTTTCCGATCAGCTTCGACGACCGCGCGCGCATCCGCACCTGGAACGCGCTGCACACGCTGAACCTGACCAACTGCGATGCCGCGGTCAGCCCGACGCACTGGCAGCGCAGCCGCCACCCGGAGATCTTCCTGCCGAAGATCGGCGTGCAGCACGAAGGCATCGACACCGACAGCCTGGCGCCCGATGCGCAGGCCACGGTTCGCACGCGCAGCGGCGCCGTGCTGAAGGCCGGCGACCCGGTCATCACCTACGTGGCGCGCAACCTCGAGCCCTACCGTGGCTTCCATGTCTTCATGCGCGCATTGGAGCGGCTGCAGAAGCAGAACAGGCAGTGCCACGCGATCATCGTCGGCGCCGACGGCGTGAGCTACGGCAAGCGCGTGCGCGATGCGACGAACTGGCGCGAGAAGATGCTGCAGGAAGTGAAGCTCGATCCGGCCCGCACGCACTTCACCGGCAAGCTGCCGCGCGCCCAGTACCTGAAGGTGCTGCAGGTGTCGGCGGCGCACGTGTACCTCACCTACCCGTTCGTGCTGAGCTGGTCGCTGCTCGAGGCGATGGCCTGCGGCGCGGCGATCCTCGGATCCGACACCGCACCGGTGCGCGAGGTTGTCA
>NZ_JBFUCB010000525.1:0-4330 GCF_056405435.1 Rhizobacter sp. P1_G5
GGATGGAGCGGGCCAGGATGCGCTGGCCGAGCGGGCTGTAGTGGTGGCTGCCGCGGTCGAACAGCGTGAGCGGATCGACGGCCTTCAGCGCCTCGTGCGGCACGGCCACGCGAAAGCCGCGTGCCTGCAGCTCGGTGGCGATCGCCGATTCCAGCGCATCGAGCCGCGCGACCGCCTGCGGAATGCGGCGCTGCCACGATTCGAACTGGGCCGCCTGCGGGTAGAAGCGGCGGTACTTGTCGAACTCGCCCGGCTGCACCTGGTAGTCGTTGGGCAGCAGCAGCACGACGGTCTCGCGCGCCGGCGGCAGCGCGCGCGCGAGCCGCTCCACCGCCGCCGCCGCGGCGCTCGCGAGCGTGGCGCGCTCGGCGTCGTCGAGCGCGAACAGCACCGGGTTGGCGCCCGGCGGCGATTGCCATTCGGCATTGAACAGCGCGTTCTTCGCGATCGTGAAGTCGGCCATCACGGTGCTGTGCACCGCCAGCCATTCGCGTGCAGCGCGAAAGCGCGGGATCGTCACGCTGCTGCGCGAGAAGAACATCTCGTCGAGGTCGTTGCCGAGGTTCAGCGAGACGATGTTGAGCAGCGGCGCGGTGGCCTGCCCGCCCTCGCGGTGATGGCGATAGTCGCTCGCCCACGACTGCAGCGATTCGACATCGGTGGCGGCCGCGGCCATCAGGCGCGCGCTGCCGACCCGGCGGCCGGGCAGCTCCGCCGCGACCAGCGCACCGAAGGTCTTGCCGAAATCGAAGCCCCAGCCGAGCGCCTGCGAATCACCGACCACCAGCACGTCGGTCTCGGCCGCGAGCGTGGCCGCGCTGCAGTCGGCCACGCGCAGGCCCTGCGCATCGGTGCACAGCGCGAACGGCTCGCGGCCGGCGAGCTGGATCGTCGCGTCGAAGCCGGCCGGCATGCGCAGCGCGCCGTCGGCGTCGCTGACGGCCGGGATCGCCGGGCGTTTGTTCAGGTGCACGATGCGGCTCATGCCTTCGAGCAGCAGCGCGACCACGGCCAGCACGACCAGGCATTCGAGCAGGGTGCCGGCGACCGTTGCGCGTCGGCTGCGCCGCTGCGCGGACGACGGGCCTTCGACAGGCTCGGTCCGACCCTTCGACAAGCTCAGGGCGAGCGGGGTTTTCTTGCGAACGCCGGGCGTGCTCATGGACCGGGGATTCAGAACAGCGGGTACAGGAACGGTGCCAGCGCGCCGGACGACGACACGATCGCCAGCAGCACCGAGATCACCAGCAGCACCGGCAGCAGGATCAGCAGCCAGCGCTGGCGCCGCTGCGCGAGCGCACCCACCATGTCGCGCAGCGACGCGGAGATGCTTTGGATCATCCAGACGATCTTCATGGGGTTCTCCTTGCGGGGTGGCAACGTCGGTCAGTTCAGTAGCGCTTGCGCAGCACCAGGTCGTCGATCACCAGCATGTCGATGCCGGTGCGGGCGAACATCGCGAGTGCCATGCGCGGGTGGCCGACCATCGGCAGCGAGCGCTCGTTCAGCGAGGTGTTCAGCAGCGCGGCCACGCCGCTGTGCTGGCCGAAGCGGTTCAGCAGCGCCCAGTAGCGCGGGTTGTCGTCGCGCGTGCAGACCTGCGGGCGCGTCGTGCCGTCGGCGTGGATCGCGCCGCGCAGCTGCGTGCGGTACGCCTCGCGCACCGGCCAGATGGTCTGCATCCACTTCATCACCGGCTCGCCGACCCAGCGGGTGTCGAGCACCTGCTCGGCCTGTTCGGCGGTGATCGACAGCGCATACGGCCGGAAGTGGGTGTGCGATTTCACGCTGCGGCTCATGCGGCGCACCGTGTCGAGCTTGCCGGGATGCACCAGCAGCGAGCGGTTGYCGAGCGCCCGCGGGCCGACCTCGAAGCGGCCCTGCACCCACGCGACGATCGCGCCGTCGGCCAGCGCCTGGCTCACCTCGTCGAGCAGGCGGTCTTCGTCGGTGTAGCGGGTGCTGCCGATGCCGGCGGCCGGCAGCGCGCCCAGCGCCTGGTGGCCGAGCAGGAAGCTGAACGAGGGATCGGCGTCGATCAACGGTTCGAGATCGTGCGGCGCATGCGACGAACCGAGGTACGGGTGGCGGATCGGCTGCACCGGGCCGTGCTGCGCGGCACGCAGCATCGCCGCGCCGAAGGCCGCGCCGCCATCGCCCGGGTCCGGCGGCACGAAGAAGTGCTCGAACGCGCTGCGCTCGATCAGCTCGGTGTTGGCCAGGCAGTTCAGCGCGACGCCGCCGGCGAAGCACAGGTTGCGCGAGCCGGTCTGGCGCGACAGGCGCGACGCGAGCCCGAGCAGCACCTCGGCCAGCACGTGCTGCAGGCTCGCGGCGATGTCGGCGCAGCGCTGGTCGTCGTCGGGCACCTGCTGCGGGCCGTCGGCCAGCGAATCGAACGCATACGGCTGGCGGAAATCGCGCGGCGGGCCGAAGGCGGCGATCAGCGGCGCGGCGAACAGCGTGGACGCGTCGCCGTCGAAGTTGAAGTGCGACACCTCGATCACGTAGCTGCCGTCGGGCTCGCTGCGCATCACGCGGCGCATCGCCTCGACGAAGCGCGGCTTGCCGAAGGCGGCCAGCGCCATCGTGCTCGCCTCGCCGGAATTCGGCTTGAAGCCGAGGTAGGCGGTGAAGGCGGCATAGACGAGGCCGATCGAATGCGGGTATTCGTACTGCTCGAGGATCTGGAGGCCCTGGCTCGCGTCGCGGCTGGCATCTCGACTTGCATAAGCGAGCGTCGTGCAATCCCACTCGCCGATGCCGTCGAGCACCAGCACCGCGGCCTCGTCGAACGGGGAGGCGTAGAACGCCTGCGCGACGTGCGAATGGTGGTGTGCCGCGAGGTGGATGCGCGACGGCGGGACGCCGAAGCGCGAGCTCAGCGCGGCACGTGTCCAGAGCTTGTCGCGCAGCCAGCTGCGGTTGGCCGAGACGAAGTCGCGCAGCCCGTGCGGAAAGCGCGCGAAGCCGTTGGTCAGCACGCGCGAGTACTTCGGGCCGGGCCGCTCGTAGAACACGACCTCGTCGACCTCGTCGAGCGCCAGGCCCTGCTCGCGCAACTGCGCCGCCAGCGACAGCGCCGGGTAGCTGCTGTCGTGCTTCTGCAGCGTGTAGCGCTCCTCGGAGGCCATGCTGACCAGCACGCCATCGCGCACCACGCAGGCGGCGCCATCATGGAAGTCATACGACAGACCGACAATGTTCATGGGTCATCCTCGAACGGCTGACTGCGGACGAACTGCAACGGAACTGCTGCGCAACAGTGACAACGAAACTGCGGGGGGACTGCAACGGCGAACTGCAAGAGAAAGGAAAGCGCGCGGCCGCTCGAGGCGGTCGATCGCGTACAGCCGTGCCGCCGGCACGTGTGGGACGTGCCTCAGCGGATGGTCGCGGACTTCAGTGAGCCGATGGGCTCAGTCGGGGGGAGGGTGTCGGGCGACCGAGTGGGGTCATCGACGTGCACACCGATGAGCGTGCTGGCAGGGATGCGGAATGCGGTACTGCAGTGTGAAGCTGGTGGGCGGTGTGCCCCATCGGCTTGCGCATGAACAACTCCTGGTTAAGTTGCTGTTGACTGCACTGGCCGACGCAGAATAACGAAGCCCCCTGGATGCTGCAACCCTTATTTTCAGGGACGCTTCTAGGGACGCCACACCGCCGACACGAGCCACAGGTTGGCCGCGCTGATCAGCATGAACAGCGTCCACGCACCGGTCTTCAGCCACGGGCCGTTCGCGAACGAGCCCATCAACGCGCGGTCGCTGGTGAAGCGGATCAGCGGCCAGATCGCGAACGGCAGCTGGAAGCTCAGCACCACCTGGCTCGCCACCAGCAGCTTGCCGACGCCCGCGTCGCCCAGCCACAGCACGCCGCCCAGCGCCGGYAGCAGCGCGAGGCCGCGCGTGATCAGGCGGCGCTGCCAGCACGGGATCTTCAGGTCGAGGAAGCCTTCCATCAGCACCTGCCCGGCGATGGTGCCGGTGAAGGTGGAGCTCTGCCCGGCCGCCAGCAGCGCGACGCCGAACAGCACCGAGGCGAACACGCCGCCGACCAGCGGGTCGAGCAGGTGGTACGCATCCTGGATCTCGGTGACCTCGGTGTGCCCGCTGCCGTTGAAGGCCGCGGCCGCGAKCGTCAGGATCGCCGCGTTCACCAGCAGCGCGAGCGACAGCGAGACCACGGTGTCCAGCGTCGACAGCCCGATCGCCTCGCGCCTGCTCGCGTCGTCGCCGGCGACGTGGCGCGTCTGCACGATCGATGAATGCAGGTACAGGTTGTGCGGCATCACGGTGGCGCCGAGGATGCCGATCGCGAGGTACAGCGC
>NZ_JBFUCB010000526.1:0-4327 GCF_056405435.1 Rhizobacter sp. P1_G5
GGCAACGGCTGGGCGCCGTACGCGAGCTACGGCGAATCGTTCGTGCCGGTGATGGYGGTGGACGAAGGCGCGCTGTTCGACCCGAGCCGCGGCAGGCAATACGAGCTCGGCGTCAAGTACATGCCCGAGGGCGAGGCGGTGTCGTTCACTGCGGCGGTGTTCAACCTGGAGAAGACCAACGTCGTGTCGTACGACCCGGTCAACTTCGTGCCGCATGCGATCGGCAAGGTGCGCTCACGCGGCATCGAGCTCGAGGGCAAGGCGGCGCTGACCCGCCAGCTGCGGCTGACCGCCTCGTTCGCGACACTCGACATGAAGGTGCTGGCGAGCGCGATCCCGTCGGAGGTGGGCAACATGCCGATCCTGACGCCGAAGCAGACCGCGTCGCTCTGGCTCGACTACGCGCTCGGTGCCGAGGCGCTGCACGGCGTCAGCGTCGGCGGCGGGCTGCGCTACGTCGGCAAGCGCTGGGACAACGGCGAGAACACCGAATCGCAGCCGCCCTACACGCTCGCCGATGCCGCGGTGCGCTACGACAACGGGCCGTGGCGCTTCGCGCTGAACGTCACCAACCTGTTCGACAAGCAGTACCTGAGCGGGCACGCCTACGGCAGCTACTTCCGCGGCAACGAGCGCAACGTGCTGCTGACGGCGAAATACAGGTTCTGATCAGCCGGCCAAGCCGGCGTAGACGTGCTGCACGTCGTCGCCGGCGTCGAGCGCGGTGAGGAAGCTCTCCACTTCCTCCAGCTGCTCGGCGGTCAGGCTCTTCGGGTCGATCGGGTTCTTCGGCTTGTAGCCGAGCTTGGCCGACAGCACCGTGAAGCCCTGCCCCTGCAGCGCTCGGCTGACGAGGTCGAGGTCGGCCGGGTCGGTCAGGAACATCGTGACGCCGTTCTCGTCGGCCGGCTCGAAGTCCTGCGCGCCGGCTTCGATCGCCGCCACTTCGGGGTCGGCGCCCGGCGCCGCCGGCTCGGCCTCGATCATCCCCAGGTGGTCGAAATCCCAGGCCACCGAGCCCGAAGCGCCGAGCTGCCCCTTGCGGAACAGCACCCGCATGTCGGACGCCGCGCGGTTCACGTTGTCGGTCAGGCACTCCACCATCACCGGCACCCGGTGCGGCGCGAAGCCTTCATACAGCGCGTGCTCGAAGTGCACGACCTCGCCGGTCAGCCCCGCGCCCTTCTTGATCGCGCGGTCCAGCGTGTCCTTGGGCATCGAGACCTTGCGCGCCTGCTCGATCACCAGCCGCAGCCGCGAGTTCGCGGCCGGGTCGGCGCCGTGCCGCGCGGCCACCATGATGTCCTTGGCCAGCTTGCCGAACAGCCTGCCCTTGGCATTGGCCGCCAGGTCCTTGTGATATGCCTTCCACTGCGCGCCCATGCCGGTGTTCCTTGATCGTCGATGCCCCGGGCGACGTGCTCGGGGCGAACGATTCTAGGGGAGTGCCCGCCGCAGCGCGGCGTGCAGCTGCGCGCGGCGGATGATGTCGAGGTGGCTCGCCCCGTCGATCACGGTCGTGGCGACCACCGGCGCGTGCTGCGTCCAGTCGCGCAGGCGGCCGACCGTGTCGTTCACCGACTGGCCCGCGTGGAAGACGTGTATCGGCGTCTCGATGCGGCCATGCAGGTAGCGCGCCCCCTGCACCCGCTTGTCGATCGTTGCCCACAGCAGGTACTCGGCCGCGTCGTCACCATCGCCATCGAGCGGCAGCGCGCGGTCGCCCAGCAGCACCTGCTCGGCCAGCCCGTCGCGTTCCACGTCGTCCAGCCGCGCGAACAGCTCGCGCCATGCGTCGGCCATCGTCGATCTCGACACCCAGGCATCGATCTCTCGCCAGGCCAGCGCGCGCTCATCGCTACCGAGCGGCCGCGAGGCGCACAGCGGCTCGGTCTCGAACACGTCGACCATGCCGAGGAAGTCCACCGCGACCCGCCCCTGCAGTTGCCGCGCCACCTCGATCGCCAGGTCGCCGCCCGACGACCAGCCGAGCAGCGCGCAGCGCCCGCCCACCGCCGTCGCCTCGATGAAGGCCGCGTACTCCGCCGCCAGCGCCTGCACCGCGAACCCGCGCCAGCGCCGCCGCGTGTAGACGTGGCTGACGAAGCCGTGCACCGGCCGCGTGCCGAGCAGCGTCTCGGCCAGCGGCAGGAACTCGCGCGAATTGACGATCATCCCCGGCAAGCAGTACAGCGGCACGCCCTCGCCGCCCGCCTGCAGGCAGATCGCATCGTGCTGCTGTTCGAGCCGCTGCTGCAGACRCCCGGCCAGGTCACGCAAGCGCGTCGCCTGCATCAGCTCCGACAAGGCCAGCCCGGCGCCGCCCGGCACCTGCTTGCGGATGCGCGCGATCAGCTTCAGGCTCAGGATCGAATCGCCGCCGAGCTCGAAGAAGTCATCGTCGCGGCCGACGGCCGCCAGCCCCAGCACCTCGCCGAAGATGCGCGCCAGCGCCTGCTCGGTGGGCCCGCGCGGCGGCTCGATGGCGCGGGCCGCCGCGGCTTGCACCGGCCGCGGCAGCGCCTTGCGGTCGATCTTGCCGTTGGCCGTCAGCGGCATCGCGTCGAGCACGACGATCGCCTCCGGCACCAGCCAGGCCGGCAGGCTGCCTTGCAGCACAAGCCGCAGCGCCGCGGCGTCCAGCGTGGCACCCGCCCGCGGCACGACCCAGGCCCACAGCACCGTGCCCCCCGACTCGCCCACGCCCGGCAGCACCGCGGCATCGGCCACGCCGGGCAACTCGCGCAACCGCGCCTGCAGCTCGCCCGGCTCGACGCGAAAGCCGCGGATCTTCAGCTGGTCGTCGCTGCGGCCGAGGAACACCAGTGCACCGTCGCTGCGCTGGCGCACCCGGTCGCCGGTGCGGTACAGCCGCTCGCCCGTCTGGAACGGCGATGCGACGAAGCGGCCCGCCGTCAGCCCCTGCTGCCCGCGATAGCCCCGCGCCAAGCCCGGTCCGCCGACATACAGCTCGCCGGCGATGCCCGGCTGCACCGGTTCGAGCGCGTCGTCGAGCACGAAGGCCGACATGCCGCCGATCGGCCGGCCCAGCGGCAGCGCTGCATCGTCGTCGCTGGCGACGTGCATCAGCATGCCGACGCAGGTCTCGGTCGGCCCGTAGTGGTTGACGATGCGCAGCCCCGGCCGCAGCGCGCGCAGCGTGGCCAGCAGCGCCGCATCGGCGGCCTCGCCGCCCAGCACCAGCGTGTGGGCCGGCAGCACGTCGTGCGGCCGTGCCGCATTCAGCAGGCCCTTCAGGTGGCTGGGCACGATCTTCAGCACGTCGATGCGGTGGCGCTGCATCGCGTCGGCGAAGGCATCGGGGTCGAAGGCTGCGGACGCATCGAGCATCAGCAGGCTGCCGCCGGCGCACAGCGCGCCGAACAGCGTGGTGTGGCCGAGGTCGGCGGCCACCGTCGACACCATCGCGAAGTTCAGGCCCCGCGGCGTGTCATCAGGCAAGGCCAGCCGCGCGAGCATCGATTGCGTGTAGTTCGCGAGCGCGCCGTGCGACACCACGACACCCTTCGGCGCGCCGGTCGAGCCCGAGGTGTAGATCAGGTACGCAGCCTGGTCCGGCAGCAGGACGGGCTCGGCCGGCAGCAACTCCTGGCTCGGCACGTCGAAGTCCGGCACGATCACCGGCAACGTGCTCCACGGCACCGGCCCGGCGGCCATCAGCGCGCGGGCGCCGCAATCGCGCAGCATCGCCTGCAGCCGCGGCACCGGCAACGCGGGATCAAGCGGCACGGCCACGGCACCGGCCTTCATCACCGCCAGCATCGCCAGCACGAACGGGCTGCCGCGCTCCAGCAGCAGCGCGACGCGCTCCTCGGCGACGATGCCCTGCCGGCCGAGCTGCGCGGCCAGGCTGCGCGCGGCGCGTTCCAGCTGCGCGTGGCTGTGCGAGCCCTGCGCATCGACGACGGCCGGGCGTTGCGCATGCCGCGCCGCCTGCGCAGCCCACAGCGCCGGCACGCTGTGCCACGGCCAGGCCACCGGCTCGCCGTGCAGCACCGACGGCTCGCCGGGCAGCGTGGTCGACGCCAGCGCGCGCTGCGGGTCGACGGCCGCCTGCGCGGCGAGGTGCACGAAGGCCGCGCGCAAGCGATCGATGGTCGCGCGGTCGAACAGGTCGGTGGCCCAGGCGAGCTGGAAGTCCAGTCCGCGGGCGTTTTCCATCACGTCGAGGCTCAGGTCGAAGTGCACCTCGTCGACCGCGAGGCCGTCGATGTCGATCTGCCATGGGCCGTCGGGCGCCTTGCCGTCGGACACTTGCCGCCCGCCGGTCGCCTGCGAGGCGCACTTCACCTGGAACAGCGGATTC
>NZ_JBFUCB010000527.1:0-4321 GCF_056405435.1 Rhizobacter sp. P1_G5
GGGTGCACGCCGTCGAGCACCATGTGCTTGCTGTAGACGTTGCCGCGGAAGGTTCGCGTGCCCAGCATCACGGTGCTCCAGAACTCGACCAGCCGATCGAGGTGCACGCTCCAGTCGTCGCCGATCACCTTGTTGAACACCGGTGCGAGCAGGTCGTCGCTCCGCACATCGCCATAGAAGTCGTGCACCAGCGTCTCGATGCCGGCTCGGTCCAATGCCCGGGCTGTCACGTGTTCACTCATGCTGGGGAAGCTCCTTGTCGTCCGCCAAGCTCTCGCCGCGGGCCTTCGTCCGTTCGCGCACCTGGGCCTTGAAGGCGGGCATCGCGCCGTCGTTGAAGACCAGCAGCGCGACGACCGACAGGACGAACGCGGACAACAGGATGGCGACGGTGCTCATGGGGTGGGGAAGTTCGTTTCAGCCGTCCTGCCCGTCGACGCGTGGCGAGCACAGCCAGGGGAGGTAGAGACTGAGGTAGAGCGTGAAGGCGGCGATCCAGGCGGCGCCGGCGATCAGCAAGGCTGGCCCATAGGCTGSGGGCCACAGCAGCGGCACGCCGACGCGCAGCACGGTCGCCAGCATCACCAGCCCGTAGGCGACGGCCTCGAGCCGGGTCGGCTCCAGCGGCCGGCCGGTGTGGCCGCGCGCGGTGCGGGTGATCATGCCGATCACCAGGCCGCCGGTGGCACCGACCGCCAGCGCGTGGACGGCCGGCGACACGGCGCTGCCGAACGCCAGGGCTGCGGCGAGCAAGGCCAGGCCGATCGGGATCCACGCATAGGCCAGGTGCAGCACCCACAGCAGCGGCCGGCGCAGCGTGCGCCACGGCGCCCACGACAGCGCGCGCCAGGCGTGCAGCGCGGCGGCGCCGGCCAGCAGCGAGGCGGCCAGGCGCGGTGTCTCGCCCGCCACCCACAGCGCCAGCCCGCCGACGGTGGCGACCAGCGCGATGCGATCGCGCAGCGGCGAGGCACGCAGTTGCAGCCCGGGCGTCGCGTTCATCGTGAAGGCCGGGATCACGCGGCCGCCCATCACCGTCTCCAGCACGACGATGAGGGCCAAGCCGGCGTGCAGCGGCGCCATCGCATCGAAAGCCAGCGCACCGCTGGCCGCCAGGTGGAAGCCGAGGTTCGCCAGGCCCAGCAGCCCGAGCAGCACCGCGATGCCGGCATTACGCAGGTTTCGCGAGCGGATCACCAGGTCGGCGAACAGCGCGGCCACCAGCGGCAGCAGGGTCACGTCGAGCAGGAAGAAAACGGGGTAGGGCGCGCACAGCCCGGCCACGCGGGCGGACAGCCACAGTGCGGCCAGCGCGCCGAGCAGGCCGCCGCGCGGCGTCGGCAGCTGCGTCCACAGCTGGCCGGCGGTGAGAAGGAAGCCGATCACCACCGCGCCGACGACGCCGAAGATCATCTCGTGCGCATGCCACAGCGCGGGTGCCAGCGTGCCGGGCAGCGCGAGGCGGCCGGTGAAGACGAAGAACCAGGCCGCCATCAGCACGACCGCGGCGCTCGCGGCGCCCAGGTAGAACGGGCGGAAGCCCAGCCTCAGCAGCGGCCACCCGCGGGGCGCCGGTGGCTTCGCCCGCGGCGACGGGACGGCGACGCGGATGGGGCGGAACGAGGAGGCGCTGGGCGTGGACATGATGGGTGCTTATTAATGCATTTAAATGGCATCTTAAAGCCGACGATCGCACCATGGCAAGCAAGAAGCTATGCCACTTTGTCCCACCCTAAAGTAAACTAAAACATGCTTGTTTGCTGGAGTGGCCCGTGCGCCTGACCGTCTACACCGACTACACGCTGCGCGTGATGATGTACCTCGCGGTGGCGTGGCCGACGGGGCGTGTCGCGACCATCGACGAGATTGCCGGCGCCTACGGCATCTCGCGCAACCACCTGACGAAGATCGTGCACGAGCTCGGGCTGAACGGCTTCATCGCGACGACGCGCGGCCGCGCCGGCGGTGCGATGCTGGCCCGTGCGCCGAACGAGATCTCGATCGGCGACATCGTGCGCATGGCCGAGAAGGACTTCGCGGTCGTCGCATGCCACGACACCGCGGTGCCGCACGGCTGCCGGATCTTCGCGGCCTGCAACCTGAAGCGCGTGCTGGCGCGCGCGGTCGACGCCTTCATGGCCGAACTCGACGCGATGACGTTGCAGGATGCGATCACCGTGCCGACGGTGGCCGCCTCGCTGCTGGGCATGAGTACGGAAGAGCGGCCGGTGAGGGTGATGCGTTCCCGACCGCCGGTCGCGAAGGAGGCCTCGGCCAAGCGCTCGCTGCGCGCCACGAAGGCGCGCTGATCCATCAGAGATCGAAGCCCGGCTGCGCGGTGGGGCGGGGAGGTCAAACTCGCCGAGAATGCCGGCATGATCGTCTACATCATCCTTGCCGCCGTCGGCGTTGCCTTCAGCCTTGCCGTGCTTGCGGCGATCGTCTGGGCATTGACCCGCCCGAGTGACCGCATCCAGATGGCCAGCCTGTGCCTCTTCGGCTGCATTGCCCTGTATTGCGCCGGGGCCGTGCAGATCCATGATGCCGACGCCATGCTGGGCATCCTGGCGGGTGCGTATGCATTGCTGCTCTATGGGGTGCTTGCTGCCTTCGCCATCTTCCAGAAGCGCTGGGCATGGAAGGCCACCATCGTGGCGTTCGTCGTTCACGCTGCGCTGGTCGTGGCGGTGCTTCTCGCGGCGCTGCAGTCCGGCAAGACGATGTGGCTCGTGCTCGGGGTGTGGGTGATCCTGGGCGCGGTGGGGTTGTATGCCTCGCTGCACAAGGGGACGCGCCAGGTCATGGAGGGCGCCACTGCATGAGCGGTTCGGTCGAAACCATCACCATGTACCGGCCGACCGGGCCGAAGGAACTCCAGCTCGTCCGCGAGAGCGGATTCAAGCGCTGGCCGCCCAGGCTGCCCGACCAGCCGATCTTCTATCCCGTCACCAACGAAGCGTATGCGGTGCAGATCGCGCGCGACTGGAACGTCGGGGCCAGCGGGCAGGGCTTCGTCACCCGGTTCCAGGTGCGTGCCGGCTACATGGCCCGGTTCAAGGTGGAAACGGTGGGCGGTGCCGAGCACACCGAGTGGTGGGTGCCTGCGGAAGAGCTCGAAGAGTTCAACGACAACATCGTCGGGCTCATCGAGGTCATTCGCCAGTTTCCGTGACCTCTTGAGCGCGGTAGGGGTACGCGCTCGGGCTCGATGGGTATGTGTCGGGCGCAGTTGCAAAAACGGCCACGCGGGCACATAGACTATCGCCCATCGCTTTTCCGATCCATGTCCAGGACCACCGAAATGACCGAACTGAAGGGTATGTCGTACTCGGAGCTGCGTGCTCTGCTCGAAGAAACCGAAGCCGCGCTGAAGCTCAAGCGCACCGAGGAACTGAAAGTCCTGGCGGACGGCTACGCCAAGAAGCTGCAGATGGGCGGCTTCAGCATCGCCGAAGGGATCGAGGCCTTGAAGCCCTACCTGCCCGCCAAGCCCGTCAAGACGCCGTCGGTGCCCGGCGAAGAGCGCAAGGCGAAGTACGCGAACCCCGCCGATCCCAGCCAGACCTGGGTCGGCATGGGCAAGCCGCCGCAGTGGTTCCGCGATCAGCTCGCCGCCGGCCGCTCGCGTGAGGACATGCAGATTTCCTGAAAACTTCCCTGAAAGGACGCCCCATGGCCATCGCCACGCTTGCCGTCTGGCACGAACTCGTCGCGACACGCAACGCAAAGGGGCTCGGGGCACTGCTCGCCGACAACGTCGTCTTCCATTCGCCGGTCGTGCACACGCCGCAGGTCGGCAAGGCCGTCACGGCGCAGTACCTCGGCGCGGCCTTCCACGTCTTCTTCAACGAAAGCTTCCGCTACGTGCGCGAAGTCGTCGGCCCGCGTGACGCGGTGCTCGAGTTCCAGGTCGAGATCGATGGCATCGCCGTCAACGGCGTCGACATGCTCACCTGGGACGATGAGGGACGGATCGTCGACTTCAAGGTTCTCGTCCGGCCGCTGAAGGCGATCAACCTGATCCACCAGAAGATGGCGGCGATGCTGCAGGCGCAGCAGTAGCCGCGCGATCAGGCGTCCGATCCGTTCACCTCGCAGCGGAACGCGAGCCAGCTCGCGGCCACGCGCTGCAATGCCGCCACGTCGCCGGTCGTTTCCAGTCGCACCGCATCGCCCGCCGTATCGTCGGTCACATGCGCCGCGCCGCTGGCCTGCCACAGCTGCGCCGCGCGCCGCGCCACCGCATCGGCGGTGTCGATGATCTGCACCTGCGGCCCCATCGCTGCGGCGATCAGGTGCTGCACGAAGGGGTAGTGCGTGC
>NZ_JBFUCB010000528.1:0-4316 GCF_056405435.1 Rhizobacter sp. P1_G5
CCTCGCGGTGCAATTGCCGCCAGACCTTGCGAGCGCCATAGACCTGCAGGTTGGCGCGGTGCACCCGCTGGACCTCATCGACCAGGACGGCATCGCGCCTGGCTCGCTGCGGCACGAGCGCCGGGTTGCGCAAGCGCGCCGCGTGGCGCCAGTAACCCGACGGGGCAACCTGCAACGCCTTGCAGATCGGCTCGACCCCGAAGTGCCCGCGCTGCGTGTCGATGAACGCTCTCACTTCTTGTGATGGCGGTCGAGCTCCGCCTTCGCGAAAAACGCGCTCGCCAGCTTCAAGATCTCGTTGGTCTGGCGCAGCTCSCGCACCTCGCGTTCGAGCTCCTTGATGCGCTGCTGCTCGCTCGTCGTCGGCCCGGGGCGCAGCCCCTCGTCGCGCTCGGCCTGCCTYACCCAGCGCCKCAGCGTCTCGCTCGTGCAGCCGATCTTGCCSGCGATCGACTCAATGGCCGCCCACTGCGACTCGTATTGGCCCTGCGACTCCAGAACCATGCGCACYGCGCGCTCCATCACCTCGGGTGAAAACTTCGGGGACTTCCTCATTGCTCCATTCTCTCAATCGAAGGAGCCTCCTCTATACCCGGGGCGATTCAATAGTGACCTTCACGGATGGACGAGGACGCCGTTCACCCGCGGGCCAGCGGTTCTCGGCTCGCCTCTTGTGAGGCCCAGGAAGTGTGAGTTTGGTGGCCCTGAGAAGGGCCGTGGGCCGATCCAATCCATGTTCATCGGTGCCAGAGGATCAGTGCATCGAATGTCGGCAACTTCATATCCACGCTTCTCGACGAAAACGCCGGCGTGCTCAGCGGAGTCGCCTGTTCCGCCACCGTAGACCTGCAACTTGGGCCGCCAGACGCGCTCGATCTCGGGCGCGAGGGCCTCGTCGCGTCGACTGCGCGCGCACCGCCTGCGAGGGTCACCGAGACGCCCGCGACGTTTTGGGTCTGGACCTGAGCGTCGGACCAGTCGCTGTTCGATGTCAATCGAATCGGTCTGAATTTGCATCCTGTTGCATGGCGTCTCGCCGCGCCAACGCTGCACGTCGCTTTCGTCGGTTCGGCACAGTTTCATCAATTTTGCCCCATGTCGCGCCCCACACAATCGCGCCGGGAATTGAGAGCGTGGCACGTCGAACGACATGTACGCGCCGCACTTTGACGCCATAGGAACTTCACGATGAGCATGCCAAGCCAACGCCCGACACGTGCCACTGCAACAAGCGCACTGCTGTGCGCACTGGTGCTGTCATCCTGTGGAGGTGGCAATAACTCGGGCACCCCATCGCCGCCTGTCGGCTCTGCACCTGCACCTGCACCTGCACCAGCACCAGCACCAGCACCAGCACCAGCACCAGCACCAGCACCTGCTCCTGCTCCTGCCCAGGCCACCACCTGGAAGAGCGTGAAGTTCGGCGGCGGCGGCTACGTCAGCGGCCTCGTCTTCCATCCGACCACCGCCAACCTGCTGTACGCGCGCACCGACGTCGGTGGCGCCTATCGCTGGAACCAGGGCACGTCGTCCTGGACGCCCATCACCGACGGCCCGGGCTTCGGCGGAGGCGAGGAACGATTCCACGGCATCGAAAGCATCGCCGTCGATCCGAACAACGACCAGCTCGCCTACCTGGCCGCCGGCATGTACACGTCCGGGGGCAACGGCCGCCTGTACATCTCCAGCGACCGCGGTGACCACTGGACCCACGTCGCCCTGCCTTTCCCCCTGGGCGGCAACAACCCCGGCCGGGCCATCGGCGAACGCCTGATGGTCGACCCCAACAAGCCGTCGACGCTGTTCTACGGCTCRCGCACGGCTGGCCTATGGAAGAGCGCCGACTCAGGCCTCACCTGGGCCCAGGTCACGTCGCTGTCGAGCGCCCAGTTGACCCAGGACCAGGTCAATGCCTTGGGCATGWACAGCGCGATGGGCGTCGAGACGGTCGTCTACGACACCGGCACCAAGGGCAGCGGGTCCGCCACGCAGACGATCTACGCGCCCATCGCGCCGGACTACGTCCAGACAGCAGGCCTGGCCTCGAACCTGTACAAGTCCGGCAACGGT
The DNA here is from genome assembly GCF_056405435.1 of Rhizobacter sp. P1_G5. Classification (NCBI taxonomy): domain Bacteria; kingdom Pseudomonadati; phylum Pseudomonadota; class Betaproteobacteria; order Burkholderiales; family Sphaerotilaceae; genus Rhizobacter; species Rhizobacter sp. P1_G5. The sequence continues at coordinate 2,071 of NZ_JBFUCB010000528.1, forward strand.
GGCGCCTCGTGGACCCCGGTCTCGGTCCCGATCTCCGGCTATCACATCCCGCACATGGTGCGCGCCGCAGACGGCATGTTCTATGTGGCCTTCACCAAGGAGACCGGCCCGGGCGCCGGCGGTCCCGCCCGTCTCTACAAGTTCGACGGCAGCAACTGGACCTTGCTCGACAGCAACGACTCCGCCGGCTACGGCGGCGTGTCCGTCTCCGGCACCGGCTCGACCACGCGCATTGCGCTGGGTGTGACCAACACCTGGGGCAGCTTCAGCGGCCAGCAGATCATCCGGCTGTCCGACGATGCCGGCCGCACCTGGCGCGAGATCGCGGCCACCATGCCGCATACGCCGGCCGACGCGGCTTTCTGGGGCTGGCCCGACGACATCGAGATCGATCCTGCCAACCGGGATCACATCCTGTACGGCCATGGCGGCGGCGTCTGGGAAACCCGCAACGCGTCCTCGGCCACCCCGAGCTGGAACGAGCTGAACGACGGCATCGAGGAGACTGCCGTCCTGGGCCTGGCCACGCCGCCGGCGGGCGCCACGTACACCGTGATCAACAGTACGGGCGACATCGGCACCTGGGTGCACACCAACCTCGCGACCAAGCCGACGCTGACGCCGGCCACCAGCTGGAGCAACGGCTTCGCCGCCGACATGGCGTGGTCGGACCCGCAGTACATGGCCACCATCGGCGTCGTCCTGGGCAACAGCACCAGCTACGGCGCGTGGTCCGGCGACGGCGGCAAGACCTGGGCGAAGTTCGCCACCTACCCGCCGGGCGTCGCGGACAACAAGGGTGGGGAAGCGAGCATCGCGGTCACGGCGCGCAACAGGGCGGTCTGGGCGCCCGGCTACTCGGTACCGTCCTACACCACGGACAACGGCGCCACCTGGGTGCCGACCAATCTGCCGGCGATCGACAGCATCTTCCCCCGCGCCTACCACCTGGTCGCAGATCGCAAGAACCCGAACAAGGTCTATGCCTACGATTCCGGCGGCCATTGGTGGGGCACGCCGGGCAAGGTCTACGTGTCGACGGATGGCGGCCACACGTTCACGCTGAGCCAGGGCTCGGTGGCCGCGGGGCTGGCCCCCGGCTACTTCTCGAACAATTCGCTCGCGGTCAACCCCAACGCCGAGGGCGACCTCTGGCTGGCCGACGGCAACGCCGTGTACCGTTCGGTGGATTCAGGGGCGACCTGGACGAAGCTGAGCCAGTTTGCGTCGATCCCGGGCAGCAACCCGTGGCCCGACGTGCAGGGCGCCACCCTGGTGGCATTGGGCAAGGCCAAGCCCGGCGCTGCGTACTCGGCAGCGGTCTACGTGGTGGGCGTGGTGAAGGGCATGTGGGGTGTGTACCGCTCCGACGACGCCGGCGTGACCTGGACTCGCTTCAACGACGACGCTCACCAGTTCGGCGGCATGAGCGTCATGGCGGCCGACCAGAACGTCTATGGCCGGATCTACGCCAGCGGCACCGGCCGGGGCCTGCTGTACAGCAATTGACTCCCGTCCACTTCATCCCCGCATCGCTCATGAACAAGGCAACTGCGTTGGGCACCTTGCCCGATAAGCCGGCACGCCGCGACTTCGTGCGCACCGTGGCAGGTGCCGGACTGGCTGCCGTAGCCTGTGGTGCGGCGGCCGCTGACGCCGACCCTTCCGCCAAGGTCTCCGCCGCCGAGTGGGCGCCGGGATCGGCCGGGCAGCGCTACGGGGCGATGAGTTCGGGAATGATGTGTCGAAAGGCGGATTCCGTCACGTTGCGGATTTCGGCCGTGCTACGGTCATGACTACGCGAGTTCTCGCGCCTACGATGTCACTGAAATGGTGGGTAGGAACGGACCACCATTTTCGGCACCGACATCAAGCTGATCCATTGCGGAAGGCCGCAATCTCATCACCGTGATATCGGAGCGAGGAAGGTCGTGCGCCAAGTTGAGCTTGGCGGGGCAACCAATCCGCACGTATGAAATGACCGCTCATATGTTCAACACCACCAACTTCGCCCGCGCGCTGCTCCTGTTGACCTCCGCCGTACTCATCTCTTGCAGTGATGAGCAAAACGCGAGCGAGGATTTGGCGGAAAGCAGCGGCTCCGCGGGAGGCGGAGGCTCACAGCAGGTTCATGCCATGAAGCACCCGGGTACGCCGCTCACCCTCTCGGATCTCCAGACGCTCAAGGCGTATGTCGATCAGGGCAAGGAGCCGTGGACGTCCGCCTTCAATCAGTTGGCAAACAG
>NZ_JBFUCB010000529.1:0-4312 GCF_056405435.1 Rhizobacter sp. P1_G5
GCGCATCTTCTTCTCGAACTCCTCGAACTTCAGCGGCCGGTTGTCGAGCGCCGACGGCAGCCGGAAGCCRTACTCGACCAGCGTGGTCTTGCGCGCGCGGTCGCCGTTGTACATGCCGCCCAGCTGGCCGATCAGCACGTGCGATTCGTCGAGGAACATCAGCGCATCGCCCGGCAGGTAGTCGACCAGCGTCGACGGCGGCTCGCCCGGCGCCGAGCCCGACAGGTGGCGCGTGTAGTTCTCGATGCCCTTGCAGTGGCCGATCTCCTGCAGCATCTCCAGGTCGAAGCGGGTGCGCTGCTCCAGGCGCTGCGCCTCGACCAGCTTGCCGTCCTTCACCAGCTCGTCGAGCCGCGTGCGCAGCTCGGCCTTGATGGTCTCGATGGCAGCGACCACGCGATCACGCGGCGTCACGTAGTGGCTGGACGGGTAGACGGTGAAGCGCGGGATCTTCTGGCGGATGCGCCCGGTCAGCGGGTCGAACAGCTGCAGCGCCTCGACCTCGTCGTCGAACAGCTCGATGCGGATCGCGAGCTCGGAGTGCTCGGCCGGGAACACGTCGATGGTGTCGCCGCGCACGCGGAAGGTGCCGCGGCTGAAGTCCATCTCGTTGCGCTGGTACTGCATGCGGATCAGCTGCGCGATCACGTCGCGCTGCCCCATCTTGTCGCCGGCGCGCAGCGTCATCACCATGCGGTGGTAGTCGCTCGGGTTGCCGATGCCGTAGATCGCGCTGACGGTGGCGACGATCACCACGTCGCGCCGCTCCAGCAGGCTCTTGGTGGCCGACAGCCGCATCTGCTCGATGTGTTCGTTGATCGAGCTGTCCTTCTCGATGAACAGGTCGCGCTGCGGCACGTAGGCTTCAGGCTGGTAGTAGTCGTAGTAGCTGACGAAGTACTCGACCGCATTCTTCGGGAAGAACTCGCGGAACTCGCTGTACAGCTGTGCCGCCAGCGTCTTGTTGGGCGCGAACACGATGGCCGGGCGGCCCATGCGGGCGATCACGTTGGCCATCGTGAAGGTCTTGCCGGAGCCGGTGACGCCCAGCAGCGTCTGGTAGCTCAGGCCGTCCTCGATGCCTTCGGCCAGCGCCGCGATCGCGGTCGGCTGGTCGCCGGCCGGTGGATACGGCTGGAACAGCTGGAACGGCGAGTCGGGGAAGGCGACGAACTCGCCTTCGACGGGTTCAACCACCGGCGTGTCGGCGAGCAGGATGTCGGGGCCGCCCTGCGGCGCCTTCGGTGCCAACTTCGGTGCAGGGCRCGATACCGTCTTGGGTGCCGAATTTCGGGGCAGGTCGGCCATGGCGATTAAAATCCTCGGGTTTTCCTGTACCGGAAGTGCACAGGGAAATCGGCAAGCCTAGCCCAAATCACGCATCCGCTCTACTGACAAGGACTGTCCATGACCTCGCTGTTCGCCGCTGTCGAAATGGCACCCCGCGACCCCATCCTCGGCCTGAACGAGCAGTTCAACGCCGATCCGAATCCCGCCAAGGTGAACCTGGGCGTCGGGGTCTACTACGACGACAACGGCAAACTCCCGCTGCTGAAGTGCGTGGCCGAGGCCGAGCGCCAGATGCAGGAGGCCCCGAAGCCGCGCGGCTACCTGCCGATCGACGGCATCGCCGCCTACGACAAGGCGGTGCAGGGCCTGGTGTTCGGCACCGACAGCGCTGAAGTCGCTGCCGGCCGCGTSRCCACCGYSCAGGGCMTKGGCGGCACMGGCGGCCTGAAGATCGGCGCCGACTTCCTGAARAAGCTGAACCCGGGCGCCAAGGTGCTGATCAGCGACCCGAGCTGGGAAAACCACCGCGCGCTGTTCACCAACGCCGGCTTCGTGGTCGAGAGTTATCCGTACTACGACGCGGCCAAGCGCGGCGTCAATGTCGAGGGCATGCTGGCCGCGCTGAACGCCGCACCGGCCGGCACGGTGGTCGTGCTGCACGCCTGCTGCCACAACCCGACCGGCTACGACATCACCCCCGCCGACTGGGCGAAGGTGATCGGGGCCGTCAAGGCACGCGGCCTGGTGGCCTTCCTCGACATGGCCTACCAGGGCTTCGGCSASGGCATYGCCGAAGACGGCGCGGTGATCGCGCAGTTCGTCGCCGCCGGCATCGACTTCTTCGTCGCGACCTCGTTCTCGAAGAGCTTTTCGCTGTACGGCGAACGCGTCGGCGCGCTGAGCGTGCTGTGCGCCACCAAGGACGACGCGACCCGCGTGCTGAGCCAGCTGAAGATCGTGATCCGCACCAACTACTCCAACCCGCCGACGCACGGCGCCCAGGTCGTCGCCACCGTGCTGACGACGCCGGCGCTGCGCGCGATGTGGGAGGAAGAACTGGCCGGCATGCGGGTGCGCATCAAGCAGATGCGCACCGCGCTGCTGCAGAAGCTGCAGGCCGCCGGCATCCGGCAGGACATGAGCTTCATCACGCAGCAGAAGGGCATGTTCAGCTATTCGGGCCTCACCAAGGCCCAGATGGAGCGGCTGCGCAACGAGTTCGGCATCTACGGCGTCGATTCGGGCCGCATSTGCGTSGCSGCGCTGAACAGCAAGAACATCGACGCGGTGGTCGCCGCGATCGCCAAAGTCATCTGAAGCGACATCTGCCGTCACACAAGTGACAGTTCGAGAGAAGGCCGCACCATTCTGGGCGGCCTTTGTGCTTCTTTTCCGGGTTTGCACCAAAGCAGTCCGCGGGCACGATCTGTATCGACTGCCTAGAATGCTGCGACGCACAACTTGTGTGAAAACCTTGTGTGAAAGCGATTCCGCGAAGCGGTCGCAAAGGAACCCAGAATGCTGTACCAGTGGTATGAAGCCCAGCGCGCGTTGTTGAGCCCGTTCTCCGAATTCGCAAGCGCCTCCTCGAAGCTGTACAGCCACCCGCTGTCGCCGTTCACGCACACGCCGATGGCGCAGCGCGTGTCGGCCGGGCTGGACCTGGTGCACCGGTTGTCGAAGGAATACGAGAAGCCGCAGTTCAACATCACGTCGGTGCGCGTCGGCACGGTGGATGTCGCGGTGCAGGAGCAGGTGGCGCTCGAGAAGCCGTTCTGCCGGCTGCTGCGCTTCAAGCGCTTCACCGACGATTCGCCAGTGCTCACGCTGATGAAGGACCAGCCCACCGTGCTGGTCGTGGCGCCRCTGTCGGGCCACCACTCGACGCTGCTGCGCGACACCGTGAAGGCGCTGCTGCAGGACCACAAGGTCTTCATCACCGACTGGACCGATGCCCGCATGGTCGACCAGGCCGCCGGCCCGTTCCACCTCGACGACTACGTCGACTACGTGCAGGAGTTCATCCGCCACGTCGGGCCCGAGTGCAACGTGATCTCGGTGTGCCAGCCGACGGTGCCGGTGCTGGCCGCGATCTCGCTGATGGCCAGCCGCGGCGAGCCCACCCCGCGCACGATGACGATGATGGGCGGCCCGATCGATGCCCGCAGGAGCCCGACGGCCGTCAACAACCTGGCGATGAACAAGAGCTACGACTGGTTCGAGAACAACGTCATCTACCGCGTGCCGGTCAACTACCCCGGCGCCGGCCGGCGCGTCTACCCGGGCTTCCTGCAGCACAGCGGCTTCATCGCGATGAACCCGGACCGCCACCTGAAGTCGCACTACGACTACTTCATGGACCTGATGCGCGGCGACGACGACAACGCCGATTTCCACCGCACCTTCTACGACGAGTACAACGCAGTGCTCGACATGCCGGCCGAGTACTACCTCGACACCATCAAGACGGTGTTCCAGGATTTCGCGCTGGTCAACGGCACCTGGGAGGTCCGGGGCGAGCTGGTGCGCCCGCAGGACATCACGACCAGCGCGCTGCTGACGATCGAGGGCGAGCTGGACGACATCTCCGGCGCCGGCCAGACCAAGGCGGCGCACGAGCTGTGCACCGGCATCCCGAAGGCGCGCCAGTTCCACTACGACGTCGAAGGCGCCGGACACTACGGCATCTTCTCGGGCCGCCGCTGGCGCGAGAAGGTCTACCCGGAAGTGCGCAACTTCATCGCGTCACACCAGCAGGCGGTGAAACTCGCCCGCCCGGCGGCCCGCAAGACGGCCGCACGCAAGGCAGCCTGACGGCGCCGTGGACCGGGACGCACTCGCCGACCGGCTGGACGCCGCCCTGCCGCAGACGCAGTGCACGCGCTGCGGCTACCCCGACTGCCGCTCGTACGCCGAGGCCATCGCCGCCGGCGACGCAGCGATCAACCAGTGCCCGCCGGGCGGTGCCGAGGGCATCGCGCGGCTGGCGCGCCTGACCGGCCGGCCGGTGCAGGCGCTGAAC
>NZ_JBFUCB010000530.1:0-4286 GCF_056405435.1 Rhizobacter sp. P1_G5
TTGCAAAGCGTCGCCACCGGCCAGTGCATCGGTGTCAACGGCGGCAGCAACGCGAGTGGCACGGCGCTGCAGCTGCAGACCTGCAGCAGCACCACCACGCAGCAGTTCGACGTGACACTCGCCTCCGCCGGCGTCTACAAGCTGACGGTCGCGGCGAGCGGCCTCGCCATCGACGTGCAGAACGCCTCCGCCAGCGACGGCGCGCCGCTGCAGCAGTGGACCGACAACGGCACCAACGCGCAGCGCTTCACGCTCGGCGAACCGGCGGCCGGCGTGGTCACGCTCGTCAACGTCAACAGCGGCAAGTGCGTGCAGGCGGCCGATGCCGCGAGCCTGCGCCAGTACGGCTGCAACGGCGCCGGCGCACAGCAGTTCAGGCTGGTCGGCGGCAACACCAACCCGCCCGACCCGGTCGCCGTGGTGCCGCTGTTCCCGCAGGGCACGCCGATCATCGAACCGATCCAGGCCGTCGAGGCCGACGGCACGCTGGTCACCTACATGGGCATGCGCCCGACCGAACGCCATGCGCGCGAACGTGGCGAGGCCTGGGACGCGCCCGACCAGGGCCCGGGCCGCTACCTGACCTTCCCGTCGTTCTACTTCCAGAACCGAACCTTCGGCCTGGTGATCCGCGACGAGGTGCCCGCCGGCCGCTCGAAGATCACCTTCACGCTGCGCGTCAACGACGGCACCTTCGACGGCACCACCTTCAGCCTGTTCCGCAACGCCGGCGATCCGAACGTGCGCGATTACGGCTGGGCGCTCAACTACGGCTTCGGCAACCCGAAATTCCTGAATGCCGACAATTACCCGCTGCCGATCTGCATCGCCGGGCAGCCGGATGCCGACTGCCAGTTCTCGGTCGACACCAACTGGCGCACCGATCCGCACAGCCGGCTGAAGGTGGGCGATCCGGTCGAGCTCGCGCCCGCGCCGCGGCTCAAGTACAACGCCGACGGCAGCGCGGTGATCGATGGCGGCGGCGCACGCTACTACTCGTTCGAGCAGCTGTACGTGGCCGGCGTCGGGCTGCGGCCCTGGTACGGCATCGCGCCGAACCTGGACTCCGCGGCCCTGCCGCCCGAGACGCTGTCCGGCGGGCAGACCAGCCTGTCGTACAACTACTCCGAAGAGCCGATGCGCGTGTTCCAGCAGATGGCCAACAACATCGGCATCCAGAACACGAAGCGCTTTGTCGAGGGGCGGCGGCTGTTCCACACCTCGTTCATCGACGGCCGGCATTCGGAGCATCCGGAGAGCAACCCGGTGTTCAGCGCGCATGCCGGGCAGCTCGGCCCGCGCTACAACCAGGTGAGCTGCATCGCATGCCATGCGCTGAATGGCCGCACGGCGGCACCGGCGGCCGGCACGGCGTTCGCCGGTACGGTGCTGACCGGCACGGCCGGTGCCGATGGCAGGCGCGTGCCCGATGCGACCTACGGCCTCAATGTGCTGCAGAAGGCCGCCGCCGCCGGCGCGGCCGACTACGGCGTCAGCGTGCAGGCCTACACGACGACGGTGCGCACGCTGGCCGACGGCGAGAAGGTCGAGCTGCAGAAGCCGGTCTACGCGTTCAAGGGCCCGGTGCCGGCGCAGTACTCGGCGCGCCAGGCACCGCAGGTGATCGGCGTCGGTTTGCTCGAGGCTTTGCCCGAGAGCACGGTGCTCGCGCTGGCCGACCCGGCCGATGCGAACGGCGACGGCATCCGCGGCGTCGCCAACCTGGTGACCGATCCGGAGACGGGCCAGACGCGCCTCGGCCGCTTCGGCTGGAAGGCCGCGAAGGCGAGCGTGCGCCACCAGGCCGCCGAGGCGCTGGTCAACGACATGGGCGTGGTGTCGCCGGTGTACCCGTCGCGCAGCTGCCAGCGGGCCGCGGCCGATTGCCGCAGCAACCCGCAGGGCACCGGTGTCAACGAGCAGGAGCTGCAGCGCGTCGTGCAGTACCTGGAGCTGCTCGCGGTGCCGGCGCAGCGCAGCCTGCGCAGCGCGTTCCCGGCCGGCGTGCGGGTCTCGCCGGAGCACGAGGTGAACCCGGCGCAGGTGACACGCGGCGCGCAGCTGTTCGCACAGGTCAACTGCACCGCCTGCCACGTGGCGACGCTGAAGACCGGCACGACCCACCCGTTCGCCGAGCTGCGCGACCAGACCATCCACCCGTACACCAACCTGCTGCTGCACGACATGGGAACGGGCCTGGCGGACACGGTGGCCGAGGGCAAGGCGCAGCCGTCGATGTGGCGCACCGCGCCGCTGTGGGGCATCGGCTCGCTGCCCTGGGTGCAAGGCAGCGCGCAGAACGTGCGCTACCTGCACGACGGCCGGGCGCGCACGCTGATGGAGGCGATCGGCTGGCACGGCGGCGAGGCGGACAACAGCCGCCAGCGTTTCGAGGTCTTGTCGAGGGACGACCGGGCGGCGGTGCTGGCGTTCCTGAACACGCTGTAGGGTCAACAAACCCCAGGCGCCCTCCTACAGCCACACGCGCCGCTGGACGATTGGCTGAGCGCGTCGGCTGCGTACGCTGGGCGGCGATGGAAACCGCCGCCCCGCTCCCCTCCCGCTGGCCCGGCCTGCGCGCCTGGTGGTCGCTCGTGAAGCAGGCCGGCAATGCGTGGATCGACGACTACGCGCCCAGCATGGGCGCGGCGCTGTCGTACTACAGCATGTTCTCGCTGGCGCCGCTGCTGCTGATCGTGATCGCGATCGCCGGGCTGGTGTTCGGCGAAGAGGCGGCGCGCGGCGAGGTGTTCGGCCAGATCCGCGGCCTGCTCGGCACCGAATCGGCCCAGGCCGTGGAAGCGGTGCTGGCCAGCCTGCACAGGCCGGCCGAGGGCACGGCCTCGGCGCTGCTCGGCATCGCCGTGCTGCTGGTGGGCGCCACCTCGGTGTTCGGCGAGTTGCAGGACGCGCTCGACCGCATCTGGCGCGCGCCGGCCCGCGTTCGCGCGAGCGGCTGGTGGAACCTGCTGCGCACGCGGCTGCTGTCGTTCGGCATGATCCTCGGCATCGCCTTCCTGCTGATGGTCTCGCTGGTGCTCAGCGCCGCGATCTCGGCGCTCGGCAAGTGGTGGGGCGGCGTGTTCGGCAACTGGGCCACGCTTGCGCAGGCGGTGAACCTCGGGGTCGGGCTGCTGATGACGACCGGCGTGTTCGCGATGATCTACAAGCTGATGCCGCGTGTCGCCGTGCGCTGGCACGACGTGTGGCTGGGTGCGCTGCTGACCGCGGTGCTGTTCACCGTCGGCCGCTACCTGATCGGCGCCTACATCGGCACCAGCGGCGTGGCCTCGGGTTTCGGGGCCGCCGGCTCGCTGATCGTGATCTTCGTGTGGGTGTACTACTCGGCGCAGATCTTCCTGCTGGGCGCCGAACTGACCTGGGCCTACGCCCGCAGCTTCGGCTCGATGCACCACCTGCCGTCACCACCCGCGCCGACCGCGACCGGCAGCGCGGGCGGAATTCCTACAGCGGGTGCTTGAGCGCACCTACACCAAGGTCTTAGGGTCGTCTTCAGAATGGGACCATCGCCAGGGAGAACACCATGAGCCCGTCACACCTGCTCTCATCGCCGGCCTCGCGCAAACTGCTCCCCGGCGTCGGCGTGGCCGTGCCGGTGGCGGTGGCCTTCGCGGCCGTGGCGATCGGCCTTCCGGTCACCGAACGCGCCGACCGCAACGCCTTCGCTGCCGACGTGCTGCTGATGGCCGCCGCCGTGCCCGCCGCCGCGGCCAGCGCGGTCCCGGCCATCAAGCGCGAGGTGGTCCGGATCCGCGACTCGGCGCTGCACCAGCGGCCTGCATCCGCGCGCTGACCCAGTCGACGAACACCCGCACCCGCGGCGACAGCTGCCGGCTGTGCGGGTACAGCAGCGAGACCGGCATCGGCGCCGGGCACCACGGCGCCAGCACCTCCTGCAGGCGCCCGTCGGCCACCTCGGCCTCCACGTGGTAGCGCGGGATCTGGATCAAGCCCTGCCCGGCCAGGCAACAGGCCAGATAGGCGTCGGCATGGCGCACCGAGAGGCTGCCCTTCATCAACACCACCTGCGGCTGCCCGTCGACGATGAAGTCGAAGGGCGCGCGCCGGCCCGTCGCGCTTGACAGAAAGTTCACCGCGCGGTGCCGCGGCAGGTCGTCGAGTGATGCGGGCACACCGTACTTCGCCAGATAGGCCGGGCTCGCGCAGGTGAGCTGCGGCTGGTCGGCCACGTGCCGCAACACCATCGACGAATCGCGCGGGCTGCCGGCGCGCAGCACGCAATCCACCCCCTCGCGCACCAGGTC
>NZ_JBFUCB010000531.1:0-4280 GCF_056405435.1 Rhizobacter sp. P1_G5
GGCGTGGGATCCCGCCACGCATGCCACCCAGATCGGCGTCGCGGTGAAGGATGGCGTCGTCACGTTGACGGGCCACATCGGCACCTTCGGGCAGAAGCATGCGGCGGTGCGCGCCGCGCAGCGCGTGGCCGGCGTCAGGGCGCTCGCGGTGGAGCTGGACGTGCGGCTGCTGAAGGAGCACCTGCGCAGCGACACCGAGATCGCTGCCAACGCCGAACTGGCGCTGAGCTGGAACACCGCGGTGTCGCCGAGTGCGGTGCAGCTGACCGTGGAACGAGGCTGGGTCACGCTGCGCGGCGAGGTCGATTGGGACTACCAGCGCCGCAGCGTCGAGAAGGCCATCCGCCCGCTGGCCGGCGTGGTCGGCATCAGCAACCTGATCGCGCTGCGCGCGCAGCCCAAGGTCGACGACCTGAAACGCAAGATCGAGGAAGCGCTGATCCGCCAGACGCTGCGCGAGAGCCAGCGCATCCAGGTGAGCGTCGAGGGCCACACCGTGCGGCTGACCGGCCGCGTCGATTCGTGGCACGAGCGCGAGGCCGCGCAGGGCGTGGCCTGGGCGGCGCCCGGCGTGCGGACGGTGGTCAACGACCTGACCGTCGGCTGACGCCCGAGGAGATCCTTCATGCATCCATTCATGCGGGCGTTGTCGCTCGCTTTCGCCTGCGCCGCGGCACTCGTGCTCGGCGGCTGCGGCTACAACACGTTGCAAGGCAGCGACGAGCAGACCCAGGCCGCCTGGTCCGAGGTCGTCAACCAGTACCAGCGGCGGGCCGACCTGGTGCCGAACCTGGTGGCCACCGTGAAGGCCGAGGCGGACTTCGAGCAATCGACGCTCACCCGCGTGGTCGAGGCACGCGCCCGCGCGACCGCGGTGCAGGCGACGCCGGCGCTCGTCAACGACCCGCAGGCGTTCCAGAAGTTCCAGCAGGCGCAGGGCGAGCTGTCGAGCGCGCTGGCGCGGTTGCTGGCGGTCTCGGAGAACTACCCGACGCTGCGCGCGAACCAGGCCTTCCGCGACCTGCAGGCACAGCTGGAGGGCACCGAGAACYGCATCGCGGTCGCGCGCAACCGCTACATCCAGTCGGTGCAGGCCTACAACGTCACGGTGCGCTCGTTCCCGTCGAACCTGACCGCGATGGCGTTCGGCTTCCAGGAGAAGCCGAACTTCGCGGTCGACAACGAGCGGGCGATCGCCCAGCCGCCGCGGGTGGATTTCGGCGCGCCGCCGCCGGCACCGGCGGCATCGCGATGAACGCCGCACGCGCGGCGCGGGTGGCACTGTGCGCGCTGTTGCTCGCCTGCGGCGTGCACGGTGCCGCCGCGCTGGTCGCGGTGCCGCCRCTGCGCGGCCACGTGACCGACCTGACCGCGACGCTGAGCGCCTCCGCGCAGGCCGAGCTCGAGCGCAAGCTTGCCGCGTTCGAGGCGCGCAAGGGCAGCCAGCTGGCGGTGCTGATCGTCGCGACGACGCAGCCCGAGCCGATCGAGGCGTACGCGCTGCGCGTGGCCGAGCAGTGGAAGCTCGGGCGGCGCAAGGTGGACGACGGCGCGATCCTCGTGATCGCGAAGGACGACCGGGCGTTGCGCATCGAGGTGGGCTACGGCCTGGAGGGCGTGCTCAACGATGCCACCTGCAAGCGCCTCATCGACGAGGTGATCGTGCCGCGGCTGCGGCAGCAGGATGTCGCCGGCGGCGTCGCGGCCGGCGTGGACCGCATGATCGGCATCGTCGACGGCGAACCACTGCCCGCGGCGGCACCGCGCGACGGCGCGCAGGACATCGGCGAGTTGCCGCGCGGCCTGCCGTTCGTGCTGCTGGCGGCGCTGGCTGTCGGCGGGGTGCTGCGCGCGGTGCTGGGCCGGCTCGGCAGCGCGGCGGTGGCCGGCGTGCTGGCGGGGCTTGCGGCCTGGTGGCTTGCCGGTGCGCTGTGGATGGCGCTCGGCACGGCACTCGTCGCGATGCTGCTGACGCTGTTCGGCGGGCTGGGCCTGCTGGCGCGTGGCGCGCTCGGCGGCGGCCGAGGCGGGGGCGGGGGCGGGGGCGGGCGGGGCGGCCACGGTGGCGGAGGAGGCGGTTTCGGTGGCGGCGGCGCCTCGGGCAGATGGTGACGGTCGCGTCCTGGCGGCGCATCTGCTGTGAGCCCGGCGGCTTGCCGGGTCCGTACGGGGGCCTCAGCCCACCAGCGTCCTCATCGCCGCCAGCGCCACCGCCGGATCGGCGATCGCGTGGTAGACCGGCGGGATCGGCCGCTCGATGCCGAGCAGTCCGTACACCGCATGCATCGCGCTGCGCACCGAGTACTCGACCGTGAAGACCACGTCTTCGGGGATCTCGACGTACTGCCCGAGCAGCGCGTAGTTCAGCGCGCCCTTCGGCACCACTGCCGGCCGGTCGCCGGCCTCGCGGCAGGCGAACTCGCTGGTGATGTACGGCATCATCACCGGGATCGCGGTGCTGGTGGCGAGCAGCTGGTCGAGGATGTCGGTGAAGCCGAGGTGGCGGACCAGCTCGGTCAGGATCTCGCGGCCGCTGCAGTCGGCCATCGGCTTGTCGACGAAGTTGCCCGGCTTGTCGACGAACAGCCCGTAGCCCCACACCGTCCAGACGCCGTCGGGCTGGTTCGCGAAGTGCGGCGCATGCGGCACGACGATCGACATCAGCCAGTTCGAGTCCTTGAACGTCATCAGCCCGCCGGTGCCGGGCTCGTTGCCCGAGAACTCGCGGATGCGCTGGATCAGCGCCGGGTTGCGCAGCGTCAGCGTGAACGACAGCCACTTGCTCAGGTCGACGTCGCCGCAGAAGGCCTGCGGCCGGCCGAAGCCCGGCGCCTTGCGCGCGAGGCGCTTCCACAGCGTCCAGGCGCCGTCGAGCGGCTCGCGCACCAGCTCGGCCGCACGGTCATGGCCGCCGCGGCGCGAATCGGCCGTCATCGACCCGAGCGTCAGGAACACCTTGTCCTCGCGGCCGAGGTCGATCCTGAACGGCCGGCCGTTGCGCTCGCCGTGCAGCGTGTCGATGCGCCGGCCGCTGCMGTCCTCGATGAAGTCGGCATCGAGCACGCGGCTGCCGTGTTCGAACACGACGCCGTGCGTGGCCAGCCACTCCTGCATCGGCCTCACCACCGAGTCGTACTGGTTCAGCGGCGTGCGCCGCACCCCGCCGAGCGTGTGGATGCGCGGGAACTCCTGCAGGAAGCGCAGCATGTAGCGGCGCAGCTCGACCGCGCTGTGCCAGTTCTGGAACGCGAAGGTGGTGCGCCACATCGCCCAGAAGTTCGTCTCGAAGAAGTGCGGGGCGAACCAGTCGTCGATGCGGCGCGTGCCGAGCAGCCGTTCCGGCGTGACGAGCAGCCGCACCAGGTCGAGCCGGTCGTGCAGGTCGAAGCCGAGCTCGCTCGCGTCCAGGATGTGGTGTTGGCGGTCGATCAGCCGTGCCTGCGCGTGCGTCAGCACCTCGGCGTTGAACTGCCGCACCTCGTCCTTCACGCTGCGCGATGCATCGCCGAGCGAGGGCACGCCGGCCAGCACGTCCCACAGGCACACGTAGGCCTCTTCGGTCCACATGCGCCCGCCGCGCGTCAGGAAGCCGCCGGTCGGGTCGCCGCTGCCGTCGAGCGCGCCGCCGGCGACCGGCAGCTCCTCGAGGATGCGGATGTCGCGGCCGCGCCAGCCGGCGTCGCGGATCAGCAGCACGGCGGCGGACAACGCGGCGATGCCGCTGCCGACGATGAAGGTGCGCGGCGAAGAGGGAAGGCTCATGGTCGTGTGGGAAGAGTTCAGGGGCTGCCGACATTGAAAGCGCACGAGCGCGGCGCCGGCTTGATGCCGGTCAAGCAGTGGCGTCAGGTCGCGCAGAAGAGCGCCGACTGCGGCCACAGCCCGTGGCCGAGCGACCAGCCGGAGCCGATCACCAGGCACAGGCCGGCGAGCCGGATGCTCCAGGCGAGCGCGCGCCGGTCGAGCCGCGCCCACAGCAGCGGTGCGCCCCAGAGCGCGAGCGATGACGCCGCGCCGAACGCGATCATCACGCCGGCACCGGCCAGGGCGCCGTCCGCGAGCGCCGCGAGCACCAGCGCCGACTGCAGCAGCCCGCACGGCCAGGCGACCCACAGCGTGCCGGCAGCGCCCGCCTTCAGCGGCCCGGCCATCACCTGCCAGCCGTCGGCGCGCGGCGCGTGCGGCACGGCCGGTGCCTGTCCGAGCTGGGCGAGCCAGCGCGGCTGCCGCCCGCTGAACAGCAGCCACAGGCCGAGCGCGATGCCGGCCACGTGCAGCAG
>NZ_JBFUCB010000532.1:0-4274 GCF_056405435.1 Rhizobacter sp. P1_G5
TCGACCAGCCCACGCTCGATGCGTTGAACCTGCCGCTGGCGAACCTCGACGACCTGTACCCGCTGTCGCCGATGCAGGCCGGCATGCTGTTCCAGTCGYTGGTCGATGACGGCGGCGAGGCCTATCGCACGCAGTTGCGCGTCGATCTCGACGGGCTGGACGTGGCCCGATTCCGCGCCGCGTGGACGACGGTGCTGGCACGCCACGAGGTGCTGCGCAGCGGCTTCATCGCGCAGCCGCCGCTGCAGTGGGTGGCGCGCCGCACCGAGCTGCCGTGGTCGGTGCAGGACTGGCGAGGCCGTCCTGGTGCCGAGCTGGACACCTTCGCGCAGGCCGAGCTCGCCGCGCCGCTGGACCTGGCGCGGCCGCCGCTGATGCGCGTCGCGCTGCTGCGCACGCAGGACGATCGCCACCACGTCGTGTGGACCGCGCACCACCTGCTGCTCGACGGCTGGAGCAGCTCGCTGCTGCTCGGCGAGGTGCTGCGCGCGTATGAAGGCGCGCCGCTGCCGGTGCCGCTCGGGCGCTTCCGCGACCACATCGCGTGGCTGCAGGCGCGCGACCCGGCGGCCGGCGAGGCGCATTGGCGGGCGCAGCTCGCGCAGCTGGAGTCGCCGACGCACCTGGCCTCGGCGCTGCGCCGGCCCGCATCGCCGCAACCTGGACAGGGCGGCCTGCACCGCACGCTGCCGCTGCAGCCGCTGGCCGATGCAGCGCGCCGCGAGCGCGTGACGGTCAACACGCTGGCGCAGGCGGCCTGGGCGCTGGTGCTGGCGCGCTGCACCGGGCAGCGTACCGTCTGCTTCGGCAGCACCGTGGCAGGCAGGCCGGCCGAGCTGCCGGGCGCGCAGCAGATGCTGGGGCTGTTCATCAACACGCTGCCGGTGGTGGCGACGCTGCAGCCGGCGCAGCCGCTCGGCGCGTGGTGGCGCGAGCTGCAGGCGCAGGGACTGGCGGCGCGCGAGCATGAGCACACGCCGCTGGTCGAGATCCAGCGCTGGGCCGGGCAGGGCGGGCAGGCGCTGTTCGACAGCCTGCTGGTGTTCGAGAACTATCCGATCGACGCGGCGCTGCGCGAAGCGGCGCCGGGCGGGCTGCGCGTCGGCACGGCCCACACCCGCGACGACACGCACTATGCGTTGACGCTGGCGCTGCACCAGGGCGAGCAGCTGGCCTTCGACTGGCGCTTCGCGCACGACGCGTTCGACGACGCGACGGTGGCGCAGCTGGCCGCGCAGCTCGAGCAGGTGCTGACGGCGTTCGTGCAACAGCCGGATGCGTGCATCGGCGCGCTGGCGCTGCCGGCCGATGCCGAACGCGAGCGGCTGTTGCGGCAGGGCGAGGGCGCTTCGCCGGTGGTGGCGGATGAGCCGGTGCACCGCACGATCGAGCGGCTGGCTCGCGCGCAGCCGGAGGCGGTGGCGCTGGTCTTCGGCGAGGTGGAACTGAGCCGCGGCGAGCTGAATGCGCGGGCCAACCGCCTCGCGCACCGGCTGATCGCGCAGGGCGTGCGGCCGGAGTCGCGGGTCGGGATCGCCCTCGATCGGTCGGTCGAGATGATCGTCGCGGTGCTGGCCGTCTTGAAGGCCGGTGCGGCCTACGTGCCGCTGGACCTGGCGTATCCCGCCGAGCGGCGGCAGGCGATGGTGGAGGACAGTGGCGTCGCGCTCGTGTTGACCGAGGTGGATGGCGCCTCGCTGATGGGTGAAGCGGCGACCGATCCGCAGGTGGCGCTGCACGCCGACCAGCTCGCGTACGTGATCTACACCTCCGGCTCGACCGGCAAGCCGAAGGGCGTTGGCGTGTCGCATCGCGCGCTGGCGCGGCATGCGCAAGCGGCGGCGGCGTTCTTCGGCCTCGTGCCCGAGGATCGCGTGCTGCAGTTCGCGACGCTGAACTTCGACGCGTTCGTCGAGCAGCTGTTCGCGCCGTTGGCCCTCGGCGCGGCGGTGGTGCTGCGCGGGCCCGAGGTGTGGGACAGCGCGACCTTCCGCCGCGAAGTGGTGGCGCGGCGCATCAGCGTCGCGGACCTGACGACGGCGTACTGGCAGCTGCTGGCGCAGGATTTCGCGCGGACACCTCCCACTGATGTCTGCTCCTTGCGCCAGGTGCACGTCGGCGGCGAGGCGATGTCGCCCGAAGGCCTGAAGGCCTGGCGCGACGCCGGCTTGTCGCACATTCGATTGCTGAACGCCTACGGCCCGACCGAGGCCACCGTGACGGCTTCGGCACTCGATTGCACGCCGTTCGTCACCGGCGAAGCCCCATGGCCCGCGTCGGTGCCGATCGGCTGGGCCTTGCCCGGCCGCGCGCTGCGCATCGTCGATGCCGACCTGCACCCGGTGCCCATCGGCGTGGCCGGCGAGCTGTGCATCGGCGGCGCGCTGCTGGCACGCGGCTACCTCGGCCGGCCGGGCCTGACGGCCGAGCGCTTCATTGCCGATCCGTTCGATGCGAGCGGCGGCCGGCTCTATCGCACCGGTGACCTGGTGCGCTGGAACGATGTCGGGCAGATCGAATACCTCGGCCGCGTCGACCACCAGGTGAAGCTGCGCGGCTTCCGCATCGAACTCGGCGAGATCGAGACGGCGCTGCTGGCGCAGCCGGAGCTGCGCGAGGCGGTCGTGCTCGCCCGGGCCTCGGCGGGCGGGCCGCGTCTGGTCGCCTATGTGGCGCTGCAGCCGGGCGCATCGATCGAGCCCTCCGCGCTGCGCGAACGCCTGGCCACGCGGATGCCCGAGCACATGCTGCCGTCGGCCTTCGTGCAGCTGCCCGCGCTGCCGTTGACCCCCGGCGGCAAGCTCGACCGCCGCGCGCTGCCCGAGCCCAAATTCACCACCGACGCCGAACACGAACCACCCGAGAGCGACGCCGAGCACGCGCTCGCGGCGATCTGGTGCGAAGTGCTCGGCGTGCCGCGTGTCGGCCGCCGCGATCACTTCTTCGAGCTCGGCGGGCATTCGCTGCTCGCGGTGCGGCTGGTGGCCGAGCTGCGGCAACGGCTCGGGCTGGAGCTCGGCCTGCGCAGCGTGTTCGACCACCCGACGCTGGCCGGCCTGGCCGCGGCACTGCCGAGGCCGACCGCCACGACCACCGCGGACCGGCTGGGTGCTTTGCTTGACGAACTGGAAGATTCCCTGGAATGACGATCGAACTTGCTGCCTTGTCGCGCCGCTTCGCCCAGTTGCCCGCCGGCAAGCGCGCGGCGTTCCTCGAGCGGCTGCGTGCCGAAGGGCTGGACTTCGGCGCGCTGCCGCTGATCGCCCGCGAGCCCGGCACACCGGCGCCGCTCGCGCCGGCGCAGCGTGCGCTGTGGCTGGCGTGGCAGCGTGCACCGCAGTCGCCGGCCTACAACCTGGCCGGGCGCCTGCGCATTCGCGGCGGGTGCCGTGCCGATGGCGTGCAGGCTGCCGTGCGACGGCTGGTGCAGCAGCACGAGGTGCTGCGCACGCGGATCGCGCTGGATGCCGAGGGGCAGGCCATCCAGCGGGTGGATGCATCGGCGTCGTTCGGTTGGTCGGAACACGAGGGACGCAGCGACGATGCGGCGCGAGACTTTGCCGCGCAGCCGTTCGACCTGGAGGACGGCCCCGTCTTCCGCGCGGCCTTGTACTGCGAGCCCGACGGCACGCTGGCGCTGCTGCTCGGCGTGCACCACATCGCGGCCGATGGTGGCTCGGTCGCGCTGCTGCTGCAGGAGCTCTCGTCGCTGTTGCAGCATCCCGCCCGGGCCCTGGAGCCGCCGGCGCTGCAGTACGCCGACCATGCGCAATGGCAGCAACGCTGGCTGGCCGCCGGCGAGCTGGCACGCCAGCAGGCCTGGTGGCTCGATGAATTGCGCGATGCACCGCTCGCCACCACGCTGCCGCTGGACCGCCCGCGCAGCGCGCAGCGCAGCGCCCGCGGCGAGCTGCTGGGCTTCGGCCTCGCGCCCGAGACCRGCGACGCGCTGCTCGCGCTCGCGCGCCGTGACGCCGCCTCGCCCGCGATGGTGACGCTGGCCTTGCTCGCGCTGCTGCTGCACCGCTACGGCGGTGACCGCGACCTGTGCTTTGGCGTGCCGTCAGCGAACCGCGACCGCGCCGAGCTGGCCGGCATGGTCGGTCACTTCACGAACGTGCTGGTGCTGCGGTTGCGCATCGACCCGCAGCAGGGCTTCGCGGCCTTGCTGCGCCAGGTGCGCGAGCGACTGCTGGCCGCACGGCAGCGGGCACATCTGCCGCTGGACCAGCTGGTCGAGGCGCTCGGCATCGAGCGCGGCGCGGGGCTGAATC
>NZ_JBFUCB010000533.1:0-4268 GCF_056405435.1 Rhizobacter sp. P1_G5
CATTGCGCCAGCCTGGCTGGTCGGTCAGGTAGAAGGCCGCCGTCATCGCCGCGACGCCGCCGCCGAGGATCGCGATCTTCTTCGGCGCGATGCGCGAGTTGTCGTAGAGCTCCTCGCCGGCCGGCACCTCGAAGTCCATGTCGATGTGGAAGGGCAGGATCGCCGGCTGCGCGCCGAGCTGCAGGCCGAGCGTGCGGTCCAGCGGGAAGCTCGCGAACGGGTGCAGCGTGCAGGTGTAGTCGTCGCCGAGCAGCTGCACCTGGCGCACTGCCTTCACGTTGGCCGGCGCGGCGATCAGCGCCTGGTACACCGCCTTGATGCCTGATGCATCGGGCAGCTGCTTCAGGAAGATCTGTGCCACGTTCGGGCTGCGCAGCATCTGCGCGATCTGCTCCCAGCCGGCGCGGTCGAGCGACAGGAAGCCGGGCAGGTTGGCCGCCAGCAGCTCGATCGCCTGCTCGATCAGCTCGGGCAGGCCGGCCAGGTCCTGGCGCGCGCCGTTGCTGCTTGTCGCGGTGACTTCGAGCAGCGGGTGCAGCTGCAGCATCGACTCCGGGCTGAACGGCTGGAAGCCCTTGGCCGCCAGCGTGAAGCGGGTGGCCGGCTCGCCCTCGGCCGGCATCGTGTACTCGCACTGGTACTTCGGGTAGCCGAACAGCTCGCGCCCGTTGATCAGCGCCATGCAGTCGTCGACCCAGATGTGGCACGGGTAGAAGAAGACGCGGCTCACGCCCGTTTGCCCGGCGAGCACCTGGCCCACCATCACCCAGGTGACGATGTCGGTCTCCTCGCCCCAGCCCTTGGCGGCATCCGATGGCCAGGCCGACTGCGCATGCTGCACCTGCGTGAAGGTCAGCATCACGAACGGCGACAGCACCTTGAAGCTCATCGTGCCGCCGGCCACCGCGGTCAGCGTCTCGTCGACGGTGGCCTGCAGGCGTGCCAGCTCGCCGTGCACGAAGAAGCCGTACATGCGGGAGCGGTTCAGCCGAAGCGGCGGGTGCATCAGCGGCGAACCGCCGGGGTAGATGAAATCAGGGCGGTTGGGTGCTGCTTCGGTCATGGGGCCGAAGTATTACCGCTATGTCGGATAAGTCACGCTTTGTCACCCGTTCCAGGGGTGGCAGGATTTCACGGCCTGCGGCACATCCCATCGCGAATCGCGATGGACGACGCTCGATCAGCGATCGTCGAACTGCATGCTGGCGAGCGTGGAGGGCCAGCCGGTGGCCGGTGCGCCGCCGCCGCGGAAGCGCCGCCCGACGGCCACCGGTTGCGGCAGGCCGGGCAGCGAGAAGGGCACGAACTCGCGGCGTTGCGCGGCGCGGCGCCGGACCCACCACAGGCCCGCGAGGGCCAGCGCGGCGAGCAGGGCCGCCGCGATCAACATCCAGGACATCATCGACATTCCAATACGACAACCGCGGATTGTCGCAGGCGGGTGTCAATCGCCGGTAAGGCGTTGTCGCTGGGTCAAAGCCGGGAACAGCTTCATCCAGAGGCCTGCGACGGCCAGCGTGCCGACCCCGCCCAGCAGCACCGACCCGACCGGCCCGAGCAAGGCCGCGGTGGCGCCCGACTCGAACTCGCCGAGCTGGTTCGACGCGCCGATGAAGATCGAATTGACCGCGCTGACGCGGCCGCGCATCTCGTTGGGCGTCTCGAGCTGCACCAGCGTCTGCCGGATCACGACGCTGACCATGTCGGCCGCGCCGCTGACCCACAGCGCGATCAGCGAGACGACGAACACCTTCGACACCGCGAACACCAGCGTCGACAGCCCGAACACCGCGACCGCTGCGAACATCAGGTGCCCGACGCGCCGCTGCAGCGGCCAGCGCGTCAGCGCGACCGACATCGCGAGCGCGCCGACGGCCGGCGCGCCGCGCAGCAGCCCGAGCCCCCACGGGCCGGTGTGCAGCACGTCGCGCGCGAAGATCGGCAGCAGCGCGGTGGCGCCGCCCAGCAGCACCGCGAACAGGTCGAGCGAGATGGCACCCAGCACCACCGGCCGGTTCCAGATGAAGCCGACGCCGGCCAGCACGGTGCGCAGCGTCACCGGCTCCTTCGGCGGCGGCACGTGCGGATGGCCGATGCGCAGGAACAGCACCGCGGCGACCGCGAACAGCGCGCCGCAGACGGCGTAGACGACGTCGGCCCCGGCCACGTAGATGAAGCCGCCGAGCGCCGGCCCGCCGATGATGGCGGCCTGCATGCCGCCCGAGCTGAAGGCCATCGCGCGCGGCAGGGTGTCGGCCGGCACCAGCAGCGGCACCATCGCCTGCTGGGCCGGCATCWGGAAGGCCTTCGCGCATCCGATCGCGATCGACAGCACCAGCAGCAGCTCGCGGCTGGCCCAGTGGCCGTGCGTGGCGGTGGCCAGCACGCCGGCGATCGCCAGCTGCACCGCCATCGACAGCGCGAGGATGCGGCTGCGGTCGTGCCGGTCGGCGACGTGGCCGGCCACCAGCGTCAGCAACAGCGCCGGCAGGAACTGCAGCAGCCCGACCAGGCCCAGGTCCCAGGCACTGCCGGTGAGCTCGTACATCTCCCAGCCGACGGCCACCATCAGCATCTGGTTGGCCATGGTGGCCGCGACCCGCGCGTACCAGAAGCGCATGAAGGCGGGCAGGGAGAACAGCGACAGCGGAACGGCGGGGAGTGTGGACACGAAGCGTGGGGAGGAAGAAGAGGGGGGTCAGGGGCAGTTGCAGCCYTTGTCGAAGACGATGCGCCAGACGCCCGGCGAGACCTGGCGCCACACCGAGGTGAAGCTCGCGACCGGCTTGCCGTCGGGGTCGAACACCGGGCCGGTGCTCAGCGCGAGCTCGCCGGAATCGAGCACCTCGACCTTGTCGGGGCGCCACGAGAACGGGGCCTTGTCGCCCTCGTAGAAGCGCTTCCACCACGCGGCCACGGCGGCCTTGCCGCGCAGCGGCACAGGGCCGGAGAAGAACACGGTGTCGTCGGCGAGGAAGCTGGTGAAGGCCGCGTGGTCGCGGTCGGCCATGGTCTTCGCGAACGCGCGCTCGGTGTCGGCGACCTGCTGCTCCAGCGTGGCGCGCGGAATCGCGGGAGAGGCACAGCCTGCCAGCCACAGCGCCGACGCCAGCACCAGCGACAGGCGGCGGCGGGAGCGGGCTGGGGGCTGCATGGGTGGAGGGCGTGATGGACGCGAGACGGCGATGTTACGACCGCCGCGGCAGCGCCTTGGCGTCGAAGGCTTCGCCGGTGGCGAAGAAGCGTCCGCCGGCGATGTAGTGCACCGTGCTGCCGGCCGCGGCGTCGAGCCAGTGGCCGTCGGCGAACAGGCGCGGATCGGCCCAGGCGGCGATCACCTCGCCGAGGAACAGGTCGTACTGGTTCTGCAGGTGCGGCTCGGGCAACAGCCGGCATTCGAGCCAGGCGGCGCAGCCTTCGAGCAGCGGGGCCTCGATGCGGCTCGCGTCGAAGGCCGTCAGGCCGAACGCGGCGAACTTGTCCTGGCCCGCCGGCAGCTCGCGGGCCGAGATGCCGCCGACCGCCAGCGTCGCCTCGGCCTGGGCCCGCGTCGGCACGTTCAGCGCGAACGTGCCCGAGTCCTCGACCAGCTGCCGCGTGACGGTGCTCTTGTCGAGCACCACGGCGACCTTCGGCGGGTTGAAATCCAGCGGCATCGACCAGGCCGCCGCCATGATGTTGCGCTGCCCGCCATGCGCGGCGCTGACCAGCACCGTGGGCCCGTGGTTCAACAGGCGGTACGACTTGGCGAGCTCGACGGCGGTGTGCATGGGGTCAGAACGGGGCGGGGCTGTGGAAGCGCATCGGCCGCCCGTCGACCGGGTGCGGCAGCGCCAGCGATTGTGCGTGCAGCAGCAATCGCGGCGCCTTCGCAAGGGCATCGGGCGGCGCGTAGAGCGCGTCGCCGACGATCGGGTGGCCGATGGCCAGCAGGTGCACGCGCAGCTGGTGCGAGCGGCCGGTGACGGGCTCGAGCCGCAGGCGCGTGGTGCCGCGTGCGGCATCGCGTTCGAGCACGGTGTAGCGGGTCAGCGCGGGCTTGCCATCGGCGAAGTCGACCTTCTGCTTCGGCCGGTTCGGCCAGTCGGTGAGCAGCGGCAGGTCGATCTCGCCGCGGTCGGCCGCCAGCAGCCCGTCGACCACCGCGATGTATTCCTTGTGCACCTCGCGCTGCGCGAAGGCATGGCTGAGGCGGCGCTGCATCTCCTTGCCGCGGGCGAACAGCATCAGCCCGGAGGTCGACATGTCGAGCCGGTGCACCACCAGCG
>NZ_JBFUCB010000534.1:0-4259 GCF_056405435.1 Rhizobacter sp. P1_G5
GCCGCGCGCCGCGCGACACGGCCCAGCTGCCGCGCATCCAGCGGTGCGTCGGTGGCCAGCAGCACGATGATCGAGCCGCGCTCCGGCCCCGCATCAGCGTGCAGGCGCGCCTGCAGTTGCGCGCCGATGCGCCGGCCGGCGATCGTCAGCGCCTCGGGCCGGCCCTGGTTCGCGAGCACCAGCGCGCCGAGGTTGAACCCACGCCCCTGCCACGCGACCCGGCGCGATGCACTGCCGATGCCGCCCTTCAAGCCATGGCACGACATGCCGCGCCCTGCGCCCACGCTGCCCTGCGCAACACTCCCCGGCCCTTCGCGCGCGGCCGCCAGCGCCTGCGCCACATGCGATTCCTGCAAGGCCAGCGCGCGCGCATCGTTCAGCCACCCGTCGTTGCACTCGAACACCAGCGGGTTCAGCGTCGGCAGGCTGCGCGCGAGCTCCGGGTTCTGCGCCAGCCCGTCGCGCACCAGCGCCGTCGCCGCGGTGCCGACCGCCAGCGTGCTGACCAGCGCGATCGGCGATTCGAGCGTGCCGAGTTCCTGCACCTGCATCAGCCCGAGGCTCTTGCCGAAGCCGTTGATCACCGCCAGCCCGGCCGGCAGCTTGTGCAGGAAGAGGTTGCCCGGCTGCGGCAGCAGCACGGTGGCGCCGGTCTGCGTCGCGCCGTCGGCCAGCGTGCAATGGCCGAGCGAGACGCCCGGCACATCGGTGATCGCATCCAGCGCTCCCGCGGGCAGCACGCCCACGCGCGGTGCGCCGAGCGCCGAGAGCTCCATCAGAACTTGTCCAGCTTCGGGTCCAGCGCGTCGCGCAGGCCGTCGCCCAGCAGGTTGAACGCCAGCACCGTGACGAAGATCGCGAGGCTCGGGAACAGCGCGACGTGCGGCGCGTTCAACATGTCGGCACGCGCTTCGTTCAGCATCGCGCCCCACTCCGGCGTCGGCGGCTGCGCACCGAGCCCGAGGAAGGACAGGCTGGCCGCGGTGATGATCGAGGTGCCGATGCGCATCGTCAGGTACACCACCACCGAGGCCACCGTGCCGGGCAGCAGGTGGCGCAGCATGATCACGGTGTCCGAGGCGCCGATCGAGCGCACCGCCTCGATGTAGGTCTGGTGCTTCAGCGACAGCACGTTGCCGCGCACCAGCCGCGCGAACGCCGGCACGCTGAACACCGCGACCGCGAGGATCACGTTGACCATGCCGTTGCCGAGGATCGCGACGATGCCGATCGCCAGCAGGATGCCGGGGAACGCGAACAGCACGTCGGCCATGCGCATCACGATGCGATCCCACCAGCCCTGGTAGTAGCCGGCCAGCAGCCCGAGCAGCGTGCCGATCACCGCG
Organism: Rhizobacter sp. P1_G5; assembly: GCF_056405435.1. Taxonomy (NCBI): domain Bacteria; kingdom Pseudomonadati; phylum Pseudomonadota; class Betaproteobacteria; order Burkholderiales; family Sphaerotilaceae; genus Rhizobacter; species Rhizobacter sp. P1_G5. The sequence continues at coordinate 1,347 of NZ_JBFUCB010000534.1, forward strand.
CCCACCGCCACCGAGATGAAGCCGGCCGCCAGCGAGATGCGCGCACCCATCAGGATGCGGCTGAAGATGTCGCGCCCGAGCGAATCGACGCCGAACCAGTGCCTGGCCGACGGCGGCGTGTTCAGCGCGTCGTAGTCGAAGAAGTTCTCGGCATCGAACGGCACCAGCCACGGCGCGAACGCCGCCACCGCCACCAGCAGCAGCACGAACGCGCCGGCCACCAGCGCGACGCGCTGGCGCTTGAACTTGCGCCAGAACTCGGAGGCCGGCGTGCGCACGGCCGTCGTGGGAGCGGTAGAGGGTGTGTTCACTGGAAGCGGATGGTCGGGTTGATGACGGCGTACAGCACGTCCACCAGCAGGTTGATCAGGATGAACTCGAGCGAGAACAGCAGCACCAGCGCCTGGATCAGCGGGTAGTCGCGCATCTCGACCGCGTCGACCAGCAGCCGGCCCATGCCGGGCCAGTTGAAGACGACCTCGACGACGATCGAGCCGCCCAGCAGGAAGCCGAACTGCAGGCCCATCATCGTGACGACCGGGATCAGCGCATTGCGCAGCCCGTGCTTGAACACCACCGGCAGCTCGCCCAGGCCCTTGGCGCGCGCGGTGCGCACGTAGTCTTCCTTCAGGATGTCGATGAACGAACTGCGCGTGAAGCGCGCCATCACCGCGGCCACGCCGGCACCGAGCGTCAGCGACGGCAGGATGTAGTGCCGCCAGCTGTCGGCGCCGACCGTCGGCAGCCAGCCGAGCTGCACCGAGAACAACTGCATCAGCACCATGCCGAGCGCGAACGACGGGAACGAGATGCCCGAGATCGCGAGCGTCATGCCCAGCCGGTCGGGCCAGCGGTTGCGCCAGACGGCCGAGGCGACACCGAGCACCAGCCCGAGCAGCACCGACCAGCCCATCGCCGCGAGGGTCAGGAAGAAGGTCGGGCCGAAGCGCTCGGCGATCTCGGTGGACACCGGCCGCTTGCTGCGGATCGACAGCCCGAAGTCACCCTGCAGCGCATGGCTGAAGAAGCGCACGAACTGCTGCGGCAGCGGCAGGTCGAGACCGAGGTCGCGGCGCACCAGCTCGACCGTCTCGGGGCCGGCATCGACGCCCGCCGCGAGCCGCGCCGGATCGCCCGGCAGCAGGTGCACGAAGGCGAACACCAGCACCGCGACGATCAGCAGCGTCGGCAGCAGCCCCAGCAGGCGCTTGATGAGATAGACGACCATGGCCGGTGTTCGATTCAGCCGATCACTTCAATTCGACATCGTCGAAGTTGAAGCTGCCGTCCGGAATCACATAGAAGCCCGCCAGGTTGCGCGCCCGCACCGACACCAGCCGCTCCGTCACCAGGAAGGCCCAGGGCGCGTCCTTCCAGATCTGCTTCTGCGCCTCGGTGTAGAGCTTCGCCTTCTCGGCCTTGTCGGTGGTCACCAGCGATTTCGCGATCGCGCCGTCGACCACCTCGTTCTTGTAGTACGCGGTGTTGAACAGCTTCGGCGGGAACGACTCCGAGGCCAGCAGCGGGCGCATCGCCCAGTCGGCCTCGCCGGTCGACGACGACCAGCCGACGTAATACATGCGCACCGGCGCGGTCGCCGGGTCCTGCGCGCTCTCGACGCGCTCGACGCGCTGGCCGGCTTCGAGCGCCTGCACCTGCAGCTTGATCCCCACCTGCGCCAGCTGCTGCTGCACGAACTGGATCACCTTCTGCGCCGTCGTGTGGTTGTAGGCCGACCACAGCGTCGTCTCGAAGCCGTTCGGGTAGCCGGCCTCCTTCAGCAGCTCGCGCGCCTTGGCCGGGTTGTACGGCCAGGGCCCCAGCTTGGCGGCGTACTCCACGCCCTGCGGCAGCACACCTTCGGCGGGAATCGCGTAGCCGGAGAAGGCCACCTTGATCAGCGCATCCTTGTTGATCGCGTAGTTGATCGCCTCGCGCACCTTCGGGTTGTCGAACGGCTTCTGCTGCACGTTCATCGACAGGTAGCGCTGGATGATCGACGGCGATGCGGTCACCTCCAGGCTCGGCTTCTTCGACAGCGTCTCGACCGCCTCGGGCGGCACCGGGAACGCGAAGTGCGCCTCGTTGGTCTGCATCACCGCGGCGCGGGTGTTGTTGTCGACCACCGGCCGCCAGGTGATGCTGTCGACCTTCGGGCAGCCCTTCTTCCAGTAGCCGTCGAACTTCTCGACCTTCAGGTAGTCGGTGGCCTTCCACTCGACGAACTTGAACGGGCCGGTGCCCACCGGGTTCTGCGCGATGCCCTTGCTGCCGTACTTCGCGAGCGCCGCCGGCGAGATGATCACGCCCGACGGGTGCGCCAGCGTGTTGATGAACGGCGAGAACGGCTCCTTCAGCGTGAAGCGCACCGTGGTCGCGTCGAGCGCCTCGGTCTTCGCGATGTTCTTGTAGAGGTTGTAGCGCTTGAGCTTGTTGTCGGGGTTCGTCACGCGGTCGAACGTGGCCTTCACCGCCTCGGCGTTGAACGGCGTGCCGTCATGGAACTTGATGCCGCTCTTCAGCTTGACGGTGTAGACCAGGCCGTCCTTGCTGGCGGTGTGGCTCTCGGCCAGCACCGGCACCATCTTCATGTCCTTGTCGAAGCCGTACAGGCCCTGGTAGAACGACTTGGCCACCGCCTGCGACAGCGTGTCGTTGGCGTCGTACGGGTCGGTCGTCGTGAAGGTCGACGCGACGGCGATCGTGATGTCCTTCGCGGCCTGGGCGGCCAGCGCGGTGCCGGCCAGTGCCAGCGCGGCGGCGATTCGGGAGAGCTGTTGTCGGTTCATCGAGTACTCCTGGCTTTGAATGAGCAGAACAAGAAGATCAGAAAGCGACGCCCACCGGATGGCGGGCCACGAAGTGACCGGGTGCGACCTGCTGCAGCGGGGCCACCGTCGGCAGATCACCGAC
>NZ_JBFUCB010000535.1:0-4256 GCF_056405435.1 Rhizobacter sp. P1_G5
GATCAGGATCGTGAACACGTCGATCAGCGAGACGAGGTTCATGTCGAGCCCCGTCTGGTTGCGCGCGCGGCGCTCGGCCCGCTTCTGCAGCGGTGTCATCAGTGCCATGGCCCCCGTCCCTATCGCTTGACGACCGGCGCATCGCCGATCGAGATGTTGGGGAACATTTCGGTGTGCACCACCACCGCCCCCTTGGGCGTGGCGACGACGCGCACCGCATCCATCACCTGCACGAGCGCGTCGTACGAGGTGTTCGGCTCGGCCAGCACGCTGGCATCCACCTTGTCCGRAAACTTGACCTTGATCTGCTGGATCAGCGTCGACAAGGCCGCGGTGTCATACCCCTTCGCGTTGTTCGGGATGCGCTGGATCAGCCCGCCCAGGCGGTCGCCGACTTCCAGCGAATCCGGGCGCAGCACCACCTCCAGCTGAAGGTTGTCCACCTTCAGTTGCTCCACGCCGGAGTTCTTCGCCGGCAACGACAGGTCGATCACCGACAGCCTCGTGAACACGGCGGTCGACAGCAGGAACGGCACCAGCACCACGATCAGGTTGATGAACGCGGTGATCTCCAGGTGCGCCGTTTCCTTTCGCAGGCGACGACGAGCAGCCATCTCAGCGCGCTCCGGTGCTCTGCTCGGCCTTCAGGCGCTGCACCAGGTTCAGGAAGCTGATCTTGGCGGCCTCGAGGCCATCGACGATTTCGGCGGTCTTGGCCTGCAGGAACGAGTGCAGCAGCAGGAACGGGATCGCGACCATCAGCGCGAACGCGGTGTTGTTCATCGCGATCGAGATCGAGGCCGACAGCATCTCGGCCTTCTCGGCCGGGTTGACCTGCGCCACCGCGGTGAAGCCCTTGATCAGGCCCATGATCGTGCCCAGCAGGCCGACCAGCGTGATCACGTTCGCGAAGGTCGCGATGTAGTGGGTGCGCTTTTCCAGGCGCGGCACGATTTCCATCATGCCCTCTTCCATCGCCGCGTCGAAGTCTTCACGGCGGCCCGGGCTCTGCATGCGGGTCAGGCCGTAGTTGACGATCTTGCCGATCGCGGCATCGGAGTTCGCGGTGACGTTCTGCACTTCCTTGAAGCGGCCGTTCTGCAGCATCGGCAGCACGTGCGACCAGAGCTTGCGGTTCTCGCTGCGCGCCTTGTTCAGCACGATGTAGCGCTCGATCCCGATCGCCAGGCCGATCGCCATGATCAACAAGCTCGGATAGATGAACAAGCCGCAATCCTGGAAAAACTTCACTGCTGTGTTGAACGCATTCATCTCTGATCTCCGATGGAAACTTCTCTGTGATTCGACAAAAAACGGCAGGCCCGCAAGCGTGACTACTTGGCGGCTGCGGTGGGTGTGGCGCCAGCCACCGGCTGCGTCAGCGTGTCGTACTGGACCTGGCGGCGGAACACATCGCGGTCGACCGGCGCGAGCGCCTCGTCGAGCACGCTGACGGCGGGGCGGCCGCTCTGGTCGCCGGCCAGCGGCTTCTTCCACGGCACGATGTACAGCACCTTCGGCAGCTCGCGGTTGCCGATGATCTGCGAGCCCTTGATGTCGGCGCGGTCCTGCGCCCAGGCCGGCGCGAGGCCCGCGGCGATCAGCATCGCGAACACCGCGGCCACCGTCAATGGCGCGCGCAAGGGGTCTCGGGACTTCATGGTTTTTCCTTCCGGTTCGCAGCCGCTGCCGGCGCGGGCGCCGCGGCAGGCTGCTTACGATTCTTCAGATCTGCGACCCATTTGGTCACCGTGGCATCGCCACCCGGAGTCAACGCAAGATACCGGCCATACATGTCTGCGGCCTGTGCAACATCCCACAGATACAGGTCGTACAGGATGCCGAGGTTCAGCAGCGGCGCCGCATAGCCGGCATCGAGCGCGATGGCGCGCTCGTAGGCGTCCTTGGCCTTCGGGAACTGGCCTTGCTGGCGGTAGGTGATGCCGAGCTGGTTGAAGTACAGCGGCTGCTTCGGGTTCAGGCGCACGGCCTGCTCCAGCTCGCCGGCCGATTCGGGCAGCTTGCCGGCCTGGCGGTAGATCACGCCGAGGTTGGCATGTGGGCCGCCGAGCTCCGGGTTGGCCTGCGCGATGGCCTTGAAGCCGCGCTCGGCTTCTTCCATGCGGCCGGCACGCAGCGCGCGGCGGGCGTCGTCGTAGCTGCGTTGCAGCGCGGGGGCGACCGGGGCTTCGGGCTCGGGGCGGGCGATGACCGGGGCGGCAGCGGACGCGACGGTGGCGGGTGCCGAGGCCGATGCGGCCGGTGCCGAGGCCGCCTTGGCCGGCATCACGGCATCGCGCAGGGCCTGCAGCGGCTGCTGGATCGTCGAGCAGCCGGCGAGGGCCAGCAACATCACGAGGGTCAGGTGGCGCTCAGCGAATCGCATCGACGACTCCTTCGCTGCGTTCGCTCTTGCCATAGCGCAACGGCCTGATCTCGCCCAGCGCCTTGAAGCTGCTCTTCACCCACTGGTCGTAGATGCCATTGGTGGTGCGCCGCGCATTCAGCTCATGCAGCTCGGTGGCCTTCTCCTCGAACGGGTAGGCCTGCTCTTCCAGCATCACGTTGTACTGCTCCAGTTCGAGCTTCGACAGCTTCTTCGGGCGCTGCGAGTTGACGAGCGCCTTGCCGAAGTCCTGGTAGAGCGCCGCGATCTGGTAGGTCGCCGCGGTCGTCACGTCGGCCACGCCGTAGTCGGCCGCCACCGTGTAGGCCTTCAGCGATTCCTCCAGCCGCGCCTTCTTGTTCTTCAGCGCCGCAGCCAGCGGCTCGACCAGCTGCACCTTGCGGTAGCTGTCGGCCACCGGCGCCGCCATCGCGAGCGCCGCAGTCGCGCCCAGGTAGCGGGTGCGGTTGGTACGCGCCGCGCCACCGGCCTGGTCGACTTGGTAGATCTCCTTCATCCAGGTGAACTCGCGGGCCGCATTGCCATCCTCCTTCGCGATCTTCGCCAGCCGATACCGCGCCTCGACCGAAGCCTCGAACGACATGCCGCCCTGCTTCAGGTAGCGCTCGTAGGCCTTGCCGGCGTTCGCACGCGATCCGGCCTTCTCGTACATCTCGGCCGATTGCCACAGCGCATCGCGCGCCAGCGCCGGATCCTTGTTGGTGGCGGCGAAACGCTCGTACTCGCCGGCCGCCAGCGCCCACTGGCCCCGCTCGGTGTAGGCCAGCGCGAGCTTGTTGCCCACGTCGGCCTGCAGCGGATGGTTCGGGTAGCGCTTGCGGAAATCTTCCAGCGTGCGGCTCGCGCCGTCCCAGTCCTTCAGGCCGATCATCGCGGCCGCCGCATCGTACTGCGCCGGTGCCGCCACGCTCGACTGCGGCGCCACCGTGGCCACGCGCGTGAAGTGCTTCACCGCCTCGACCAGCTGGCCCTTGCTGCGCGCCTGCTCGCCCTGCTTGTAGATCGATGCCGCCTGGCGTTCGACCAGGTCCTTGCGCGCCGGATCGTTCGCCGGCGCCAACGCCAGCACCTCGCCGTACGCCTGCTCGGACTGATCGAACTCGCCGCGCTCGAACGAGCTGTGCGCGATCACGGTCCAGGCCACGCGCCGGTTCGCCGGTTCGGCCGGCGGCTGCAGCGCCAGCACCTGCCGGGCCACCGTCGCCGCACGCGCCTGGTCGCCCAGCGCGAACAGCTTCTCCGCCGCGTTGGTCAACACCGGGCCGCTGCGCTTGTCGCCCGGGTTCGCGTTCGCGAAGCGCAGCGCGCTCTCGACGCTCTCCTTCTGCAGCGCCGGCAGCTCGGCCGGCGTCGCCTTCTTCTCCTGCGCGGCATAGCTCAGCAGCGCGGCATAGCCCGCATCGGCGCTCTTCGCGTGCAGCGGGTAGCCATAGGCGGTCTTCTCGTACTCGGGCGCGGCTTCCTTGAAGCGCCCATCCTCGTACAGCAACTCGGCCAGCAGGAAGTTGTTCTGCGCCGCCTCCGGGTCCTTCGGGAACGACGTGAGGTAGCTGCGGTACCACTTCACCGCCTCTTGATAGTCGGCGGTCGATTTGCTCTTCTGCGCCTGCGAGTGGTAGTGCTGGGCCAGCTCGGCAAGATTCGTCTTGACCAGCGGCTGCGCGTTCTCCTGCCAGGCGGCCGAGTTCTGCCGGCTGAACTCGCTGTCGACGCCGTAGCGCTCCACGTACTCCTTCTTCGCGTCGAGCGCCATCGCGCCGAAGCCGTTCTGCTGGTAGATCGCGATCACGCGCGCCTGCATCAGCGGCGACTGGCCGTGCAGCGGGTCGCGGCGCGCGAACGCGCTGAA
>NZ_JBFUCB010000536.1:0-4250 GCF_056405435.1 Rhizobacter sp. P1_G5
CGACTACGCGGCGCTGAAGGCCGGTGCATGGCAGGGCTACGCCGGCTACGACAGCTGGTTCGCGCGGGCGAACAATGCATCGCTGGGCGTGCTGGCGGCCTACAACGAGCTGGTGCCGCAGTTCGAGCGGCTGTTCGAACGCGAGGGCCGCGATTTCGACCGCTTCTACGCCGAGGTGCGCCGCATCGCCGCGTTGCCGCGCGACGAGCGGCGCGCGACACTGCAGGCGGCCGGCGCCACCGTTGCCGCCACCACAGCGACCCCATGAGGACCCGAGGAGACCGACATGCCCGACATCCACATCCACCGCGACCACGACCTGGGCCTGGCCCGCGCGCGCGAGATCGCATGGAAATGGGCCGAGGAGGCCGAGAAGAAGTTCGAGATGGAATGCACCGTGATCGAGGGCGAGGACAGCGACACGGTGGAGTTCAAGCGCTCCGGCGTCAGCGGCGAGCTGGTGGTCGCGGCCGACCACTTCGACCTGCAGGCGAAGCTCGGCTTCCTGATGGGGGCGTTCGCCGGCACGATCCAGGGCGAGATCGAGAAGAACCTGGATGCGCTGCTGGCGGGGGGCAAGGCGCCGGCGAAGAAGGCGGCGGCGAAGAAGACCAAGGGCGGGTGAAGCTCAACCGGCCCCGACCGGCGCGCTGCGCGACGCCACCTTGTCCGCATCGAACTGCCGCGGCACCCACCGATCCCGCAGCCGCATGAACGGCGTCTCGACCAGCTTGAACAGCAGCCAGCCGCCCAGCAGGCAGGCGGCCGAGATCACGACCACCAGCAGCGGCGCCGGCAGCGCCCACGGCTTCAACTGCCGGTTCACGATGAATGCGATCGGCTTGTGCGTCAGGTACAGCGCATACGACCACAGCGCGAGCGAGGCCGCACCCGGCACCTGCCAGCGCTGCAGCGGCGACCCTTGGCTCAGCGCCCCGAGCAGCAGCAACGCCCAGGCCATCGCCATCAGCGAGTAGCCAAAGCCGCTCATCAGGTAGCCGTACCCGTAGCCGTCGATCTCGTAGAAGTTCATCAGCCCCCACAGCATCGCGAGCGTCGCGGCCAGCCCGAGCCCGAACAGGGCCTTGCCGTGCTGCATCAGGCGCGCCCACACCTGCGGATGGCCGTTCTTCAACAGCGCGAGCGCAACGCCGGGCAGGAACTCGTCGAGCCGCGACAGCGAGCCGTAGTACACCGTCGGGTAGTAGCGCTCGATCGCGCCGCCGGCCTCGCGACCGTACTGCAACCACAGCGCGCTGCGCCACGCGATGGCCGCCAGCACCAGCGCCGCGATCAGCGCCCAGGCCAGCGCAAGCCGGTGCCGCAGCCGCGTCACGCCCCACAGCGCCAGCGGCAGCCCGAGGTAGAACTGCTCCTCGATGCACAGCGACCAGGCATGCGAGAACGCGGTGCCGGGCTGCAGATCGATGTTCTGCGTGAAGGTCAGGAAGCGCCACAGCGGCGGCGGCTCGCGCCCGCCCATCACCGCCGGGAGCAGGAAGTACAGCGCCAGCACGACCCAGAAGTTCGGCAGCGTGCGCAGCGCGCGCCGCGCATAGAACGCGCCGAACGACAGTCGGCGTTCCTGCAGCAGCCCGCCCAGCAGCTGGTTGGCGATCAGGTAGCCGCTGAGCACGAAGAACAGGTCGACGCCGGTCCAGCCGATCGCGCTGGCCCAGCCGAAGGTGTCCTGCCCGCTGACGAACACCCGGTAGTGGTAGGCGAAGACCAACAGGATCGCCAGGGCCCGCAGCGTGTCCAGCCCGGGCTGGCGATCGCGGGTCATTCCTTCAGCGATTCGATCAGGTCGACGTACTCCTGCATCGCCTCGTCGGACGACTTGCCCTTGACGGCATCCCAGGCGTCCCACTTGGCGCGGCCGACCATGTCGGTGAAGCCGGGGCGCTTGCCGTCGACGTCGCCGCTGCTCGCCTGCTTGTACAGCGCGTAGATCTTCAGCAGCGTCATGTTGTCGGGCTTCTCGGGCAGGTTCTTCGAGTCGGCCACGGCGGCTTCGAACAGGGACTTGAGGTCGGCCATGAATGTCTCCGGGGATGCTTGGGTGAAAGTCGGCATTGACGCGGCGAATGTTACCCATCATCGTCGCTCGCACAACAAGATTCATCCCCCAGGAGACCTCGACGATGCCCACCTCCCCCCACGTCAGCGCCCAGCGCATGTCGCGCGTCGACACCGCCTGGCTGCGCATGGACAACGACGTGAACCTGATGATGATCGTCGGCGTCTGGCTGCTGCAGCCGGCCATCACGCACGCCGCGCTGTGCGAGCGCGTCGAGGACAAGCTGCTGAAGTACGGGCGCTTCCGCCAGAAAGTGGTCGAGGACGCGATGGGCGCGAGCTGGGTCCACGACCCGGCCTTCGACCTGCAGCGCCACGTGCTGCACGAGCCGCTGCAGCGCGCGCGCGGCCAGTCGGCCCGCCAGGCGCTGCAGGAACGCGTTGCCGAGCTGAGCACCACGCCGCTAGCCCGCGCACACCCGCTGTGGCAGTTCCACCTGATCGACGACTACGAAGGCGGCAGTGCGCTGATCGCCCGCGTGCACCATTGCATCGCCGACGGCATCGCGCTGATCTCGGTGATGCTGTCGATCACCGACGGCGGCCAGGATCCGCCGCCGCGCCGCACGCGCGGCAAGGCGGATGACGAGGAAGGCGATGCCGATTGGCTCTCCGACGCGGTCGTCAAGCCGCTGACCGACCTGACCGTCAAGGCGATCGGCATGTACGGCGGCGGCATCGCGAAATCGATGGAGATGCTGGCCCATCCGCAGCAGCCGCTGCTGGGTTCGCTCGACATGGCGCGCACCGGCTACCAGGTGCTGAGCGACGTCGCCGCGCTCGCGCTGATGCCCGACGATTCGCCGACCTCGCTGAAGGGCACGCCGGTCGGCCGCAAGCATGTGGCCTGGGGCGAGCCGATCCCGCTCGACCAGGTGAAGGCGATCGGCCGCGCGCTGAACTGCTCGGTCAACGACGTGCTGCTGGCCTGCGTGGCCGGTGCGATCGGCGGCTACCTGCGGGCGCGCGGCGAGAACCCGGACGGACAGGAGATCCGTGCGATGGTGCCGGTGAACCTGCGCCCGCTCGAGAAGGCGCACCAGCTCGGCAACCGCTTCGGGCTGGTGCCGCTGGTGCTGCCGATCGGCATCGGCAACCCGGTCGAGCGCGTCTACGCGGTGCGCGCGCGCATGACCGACCTGAAGGGCAGCTACCAGCCGCTGCTGGCGTTCGCGGTGCTGTCGGTGGCCGGGCTGCTGATCAAGCCGGCCCAGGATGCACTGCTGAACCTGTTCGCGAAGAAGGCGACCGCGGTGATGACCAACGTGCCGGGGCCGGCCGTGCCGCTGAAGTTCTGCGGCTCGACGCTGCGCCAGACGATGTTCTGGGTGCCGCAGTCGGGCCACATCGGCGTCGGCGTCAGCATCCTGAGCTATGGCGGCGGCGTGCAGTTCGGGCTGGTCACCGACGATGCGCTGTGCAACGACCCGCAGGCGATCGTCGAGCGCTTCGAGCCGGAGTTCGAGAAGCTGCTGATGGTGACGCTGATGCTGCCCTGGGAGTAGGCCGGCTGCATCACCTGCGGAACTTGCCGTCGTTGCCGATGATGGACAGGTCGGCGAAGTCGAGCCCGGTGTGGTCGGTGGCGCTGTAGCTGATCTCCATGCCGCCCATGTCGTAGCGGGTCAGGCCGTTCAGTGCGGCCACCAGCCGCTCGCGCGTCGGCGCCGGGCCGGCGCGGCGCAGGCCCTCGACCAGCACCTTCGCGGCAGCGAAGCCTTCCATCATCGCGGGCGAGATGCCGTCGAGCTTGCGGGCCCGCGCGAGTTCGAGCGCTTCCTTGACGATCGGCGACGCGATCGAGCGCTCGTACGGGAACACCTGCGAGACGATGGTGCCGCGACCGTTGACCCCCATCATCTTGATGAAGCCGCTGGCCGCGTTGTTCGACAGCGTCACCACCTGGGCGGCGGAGCCGGCATTGCGCAACGCCATCGTGCCCTCGGCCACCGCACTCGACGAGCCGATGAACAGCACCGCCTGTGCGCCCGATGTCGCGACCTTCGGCGCCAGCGTGCTGAAGTCGGGCTTGCTGCGATCGAACTTCGCAAGCATCACCGGCTTCTTGCCGATCRCATCGAAGCCGGCCATCGCGCCCTGCACCGCATCGGCGCCGAAGCTGTCGTCGGCCTGCAGCACCGCGATGCGGTCGACGCTGACCAGGCTCAGGT
>NZ_JBFUCB010000537.1:0-4246 GCF_056405435.1 Rhizobacter sp. P1_G5
GCGCAGCACGCTTCGTGAACTGACTGTCGCACACTGTTTGACCACAGTGAGCGAAGCGAACGGAGGGAGTTTGGGCGACGGGCCATGAAACCAGCCRGCGGAGGGAAGTCTTTGCCCCGCCAGGGGCGAAGACCGCACCGGCCGGCGAGCCACAGCCTCCCCACCCGCGCCTTTGCACGCTCAGATCAAGGCGCCTCTTCCCACAGCAACGCCGTCAACGCTGAAGACGTCGCGATCACGCCCCAGAAGATCAGGAAGGTCACGCTGTAGATCGCTTGCGGCGACCAGCCGATCAGCGGCCCGCCGAACCACTGGAATTCGTTCGGGTCGACGACCACGAAGACCAGCATCTCCAGCACGCCTGCCATCAGGAAGGCCGGCCACAGGATCGTGATGAAACGGGTGCTCCGTGTCATGGCGGCTCCCGCAGGTTGATGAGGCTCAGGGCGCCGGCGTCGCGGCATGGTTGCGCGCCTGCTGCGCCGGCGCCGCCGGCGTCTTGGCCGCTGCCACGCGCGCCGCGGCACTCGACGGTTCGTCCAGCACCGGGTCGATGTGCGTCAGCGCCAGCACCATCGTCGCCACGCCGGCCACCACCACGGCGGCCGGGCCGCTGATCACCAGCCACACCATCCTGTAGCGCCACCACGGCAGCGCGATCGGTCGGGTCGGGGTCATGCTCTTCTCCTTGTCGTTGGGTGAACGTGTTCAGCGAGGCACCATGAAGGTCGATTTCTCGTGCACCTCGGCGGCAGCCTCGCTGCCCATCCGCTCGATCTCGAAGGCCAGCGGGTGGGCGCCCGGGCCGAGCGCGGCCGCGCGCTCTGGCGGCAACTGCACCCGCACCGCGAACCAGCGGGCCTCGGTCGGGCCGACCTCGACCTCCCGCGTGCTCGCGATCGTCGCCTGCTCGATGCCGGTCACGCGCACCCGGTAGCGCTGTACCGCTTCGGTCGCATTCATCACCTGCAGCCGGTAGACGTTCTCGACACGGCCGTCTTCCACCTGGCGCGCCAGCGTGCCGCGGTCGCGCACCACGTCGACCTTGAACGGCTGGCGCAATGCGATGCTCGCGACGAATCCGACCGAGATCGCGACCATCACCGCGCCATAGACCAGCACGCGCGGGCGCAACACCCGCCGCAGCATCTGCGCCTGCGTCCAGCCCTGGTTCATGCCGTTCTGCGTCGCATAGCGGATCAGCCCGCGCGGATAGTTCATCTTGTCCATCACGCCATCGCACACGTCGATGCACGCGGCGCAGCCGATGCACTCGTACTGCAGCCCCTTGCGGATGTCGATGCCGGTCGGGCACACCTGCACGCACAGCGTGCAGTCGATGCAGTCGCCCTTGCCGAGCGTTTTCGCATCGGCACTGCGCGGCCGCGAGCCGCGCGGCTCGCCGCGCTTCTCGTCGTAGCCGATCACCAGCGTGTCATGGTCGAACATCGCGCTCTGGAAGCGCGCGTACGGGCACATGTACTTGCACACCTGCTCGCGCATGTAGCCGGCATTGCCATACGTCGCGAAACCGTAGAACAGCACCCAGAACCATTCCCATGGCCCGAAGCCCAGCTGCAGCGCCTCGGCGGCCAGCACCCGGATCGGCGTGAAATAGCCGACGAAGGTGAAGCCGGTCCACAGCCCGATCGCGATCCACGCCACCTGCTTGCCGCCCTTGCGCAGCAGCTTGTTCACCGACCACGGCGCCGCATCGAGCTTCATGCGTGCGATGCGGTCGCCTTCCAGGTGGCGCTCGACCCACAGGAAGATCTCGGTGTAGACCGTCTGCGGGCACGCATAGCCGCACCACAGCCGCCCGGCCACCGCGGTGAACAGGAACAGCGCATACGCGCTCAGCACCAGCAGCCCGGTCAGGTAGATGAAGTCCTGCGGGTACAGCACCAACCCGAAGATGTAGAAGCGCCGCGCCTCCAGGTCGAACAGCAGCGCCTGCCGGCCATTCCACGCGAGCCACGGCAGCCCGTAGAACACCAGCTGCGTCGCCCACACCAGCGCCCAGCGCCAGGCCGCGAACAGGCCGTGCACCGCGCGCGGGTAGATCTTGGCCTCGCTCGCATAGAGCGAGACCGTGGCCACCGGCGTGATCGGGATCACCCGCTTGGCGTTGCGTGTCTCGTGGCCCACCTCGGGATCGGCCATCGCGTCACTGCGCAAGCGCAGGGCCCCGGTTCGACAGGCTCCAGACATACGAGGCCAGCACGTGGATCTGCTCCTTGCTGAGCCGCTCCTTCTGCGCCGGCATCACGTTCAGCTTGCCGTTGTTGATCATCGCGGTGATGGCCTCCTCGCCCCAGCCGTGCAGCCACACCTTGTCGGTGAGGTTGGGCGCGCCGAGTGCCTGGTTCCCCTTGCCGTCGATGCCGTGGCAGGCGGCACAGGCCATGAAACGCTGCTTGCCGAACTGCGCGGTCGAGTCGTGCGCGCTGCCCGACAGGCTCAGCACGTACTGCGCGACCTCGTGGATCTCCTGCGGGCCGCCGATTGCCGCCGCCATCGGCGGCATCATCCCCTGGCGCCCCTCGGTGATCGTCTCCTCGATCTTCTCCGGCGTGCCGCCGTGCAGCCAGTCGGCGTCGGTCAGGTTCGGGAAGCCCTTGCTGCCGCGCGCATCCGAGCCATGGCAGGCCGCGCAGTTGTTGATGAACAGCCGTTCGCCGATCGCCATCGCCTGCGGCTCGGCCGCGAGCTTGTCGGCCGGCAGCGCGGCAAAGCGCGCATACAGCGGCGCCATCTCGGCCTGCGCGGCGCGCTGCTCCTGCTCGTACTGGCCGAGGCTGGTCCAGCCCAGGCTGCCGGCGTTGCTGCCGAAGCCGGGGTACAGGAACAGGTAGGCCAGCGAGAACACCACCGTCAGCACGAACATCACCACCCACCACATCGGCAGCGGGTTGTTCAGCTCGCGCAGGTCCTCGTCCCACACGTGGCCGGTGCTGTTGTCGGCGGCCATCACCTCGCGGCGGCTCGCGATGAACAGCAGCACCAGGCAGGCCAGCAGGCCGAGCAGCGTCACCGCGCCGATGTAGATCGACCAGCCCTGGCTGAAGAAGTCGCTCATCGCGCATCTCCTTCATCGCTGCCATCCGGTTCGAAAGGCAGGCGTGCCGCTTCGTCGAATCGCGACTGGTTGCGCCGCGACCAGGCCCAGGCGGCAATGCCCAGGAACACCAGCATCGACAGCACCGTCACGCCACTTCTGAGGTCGTTGACATCCATGGGTCTTGCTCCTTACTTCACCGAGGTGCCGAGCACCTGCAGGTAGGCGATCAGCGCATCGATCTCGGTCCTGCCCTTCACGGCCTCGCCGGCGGCGGCGATCTCGGCATCGGTGTAGGGCACGCCGACGCGGCGCAGCGCAGTCAGCTTCGGGGCCATGTCGGCCGGGTCCAGCGCGGCCTTGGCGAGCCACGGGTAGGCCGGCATGTTCGATTCCGGCACCAGGTCGCGCGGGTTGAGCAGGTRCACCCGGTGCCACTCGTCGCTGTACTTGCCGCCCACGCGCTGCAGGTCCGGGCCGGTGCGCTTGCTGCCCCACTGGAACGGGTGGTCGTAGACGAACTCGCCGGCCGTCGAGTAATGGCCGTAGCGCAGCGTCTCGGCGCGGAACGGGCGGATCATCTGCGAGTGGCAGTTGTAGCAACCCTCGCGGATGTAGACGTCGCGCCCGGCCAGCTGCAGCGCGGTGTAGGGCGCGAGGCCCGGCGCCGCCTGCGTGGTGGAGCGCTGGAAGAACAGCGGCACGATCTCCACCAGSCCGCCGACSGCGATCACCAGCAGGATCAGSAYGATCATCAGGAAGTTGTTGGTYTCGATCTTCTCGTGCGAGAAGCCGGGGGCGTTGTTGCTTGTGTTGGCCATTTGGTTGCTCCGTGGCTCAGGCGTGGGCCGGGGTCAGCGCGGGGACAGGCACCGGCCGGTAGCGGCCGGCGGTGGCCGTCTTCACGACGTTCCAGCCCATGATCAGCATGCCGGCCAGGTACAGCAGCCCGCCCGCCAGGCGCACCACGTAGAAGGGGAAGGTCGCCTTCACGCTCTCGACGAAGCTGTAGACCAGCGTGCCGTCGGGGTTGACCGCGCGCCACATCAGGCCCTGCATGACGCCGGCGATCCACATCGCGGCGATGTACAGCACGATGCCGACCGTCGCGATCCAGAAGTGCAGCTCGATCGCCCGGGTGCTGTACATCGTCGTGCGGCCGAACATGCGCGGCACCAGGAAGTACAG
>NZ_JBFUCB010000538.1:0-4238 GCF_056405435.1 Rhizobacter sp. P1_G5
GGGCGGGGGCCCGACGGTGCACGCCGCGGCGCCTCGCGCTTGCCTTCGCGCGTGCCCTGCATCAGGCGATGCCGCTCATCCGGATCGGCCAGCGAGAAGTCTTCCCACCAGCGCGCCAGCTCGGCCTCGATCTCGCCGGCATCGGCGCGCAGCCGCAGGAAGTCGAACGCGGCGCGGAAGCGCGGCTGCTCGACCAGCGTGAACGGGCCGTTGCCGGTGCGGCGCTCGAAGCGCGGCTGCATCAGCCAGATCTCGCGCATGTCGCCGGCCAGCTTGCCGCGGCCGGAGATGTCGCCGATGCGCGCATCGAACACCGCGTCGATCGCCTGCTGCAGCGCTGGGAACGGCGCCTCGCCGCCCTTCTTCAGGCGCAGCCAGCGGTCGAGCACCTCGTGCCACAGCATGCAGGCGAGCATGAAGCTSGGCGCCACCGGCTTGCCCTCGGCGACGCGGCGGTCGGTGTCGGCCAGCGCGAGCTGCACGAACTTCTGGCGCGCCGGGTGCTTCTGCGCATCGTCGAGCATCACGTCGAGGATCGGGAACAGCCCGCGCGCCGCGCCGGCCAGGCCCTGCTTGTGCAGCTCCTCGATGCTGGCCAGCGCGTGGCCGGTCTGCAGCAGCTTGATCATCTCGTCGAAGGTGCGCGAGGCCGGCACGCTGTCGAGCAGCGAAGCCAGCTCGCGGATCGGCGCACGCGTCTTCGGGTCGATCGTGAAGCCGAGCTTGGCCGCGAAGCGCACGACGCGGATGATGCGCACCGGGTCTTCGCGGTAGCGGGTCACCGGGTCGCCGATGATGCGCAGCACCTTCTTCTTCGCGTCCTTGATGCCGCCGTGGTAGTCGACGACGACCTGGCGCTGYGGGTCGTAGTACATCGCGTTGACGGTGAAGTCGCGGCGCGCCGCATCCTCGATCTGCGGGCCCCAGACGTTGTCGCGCAGCACGCGGCCGGCCGCGTCGACCGCATGGGTCTTGCCGGCCAGCTCGCTCTTCGAGGTCTTCTCGTTGCCGCTGACCTGCTCGGACGCCGCGGCGTCCATCATCGCGCGGAAGGTCGAGACCTCGATCACCTCATGCTCGCGCCCGCGGCCGAACACCACGTGCACGATGCGGAAACGCCGGCCGATGATGAAGGCGCGCCGGAACAGGCCCTTGACCTGCTCGGGGGTGGCGTTGGTGGCGACGTCGAAATCCTTCGGCCGCAGCCCGACCAGCAGGTCGCGCACCGCGCCGCCGACGATGTAGGCCTCGTAACCGGCATCGGCCAGGGTCTGCACCACGCGCACCGCGTTCTCGTCGACCAGCGCCGGATCGATGCCGTGCTCGCTGGCGGGGACTTCGACGCGCTTGCCCTTGGGCACCGCGATCGGGGTGCTGGATTTGCCCAGCAGCTTGTCAATGAACTTCTTGATCATTGGGTGAATAGTTGTAGTACACGCCAGCCTCGCCCGCGCGCCAGGGTTTCCAGCGTCGGCGAGGGATTGGTGGCCACCGGATCGGTGGCGCACTCCAGGAGCGGCAGGTCGTTCGGCGAATCGCTGTAGACGCTGATGCGTTCGAAATCCTGCAGCCGATGCCCGAGGCCTGCCAGCCACTCGCGGGTGCGGGTCGTCTTGCCGTCTCGAAACGAAGGTGTTCCGTGGATCCGGCCCGTGATGTTACCTGTCGGGCCGCGCTCCAGCTCCACCGCGAGCAGATGGGGCACGTCGAATGCCCGGGCGATCGGGGTCGTGACGAACTCGTTGGTGGCGGTGACGATGGCCACCAGGTCGCCGCGTGCCTGGTGGTCGCGCACCAGCGCGATGGCCGCCGGCAGCATCGCCGGGGCGATCACCTCGCGCATGAAGCCGGCCTGCGCGGCCGCCAGCTCGACGGCCGGGCGATCGCGCCAGGCACGGGTCGCGAACTCGATGTATTCGTGGATGTCGAGCGTGCCGGCCTGGTACTGCACGTAGAAGGCATCGTTGGCGCGGCGGAACTCTTCCGTCTCGACCCAGCCCAGGCGCAGCATGTGCTCGCCCCAGGCATGGTCGGAATCGAGCGGGATCAGCGTGTGGTCGAGGTCGAACAGGCACAGGTTCATGATGGACCGCCCTCCTCGCTGAGCATCTGCTTCAGCAAGGGCACCGTGATGCCCCGCTTGTGCGCAAGCGCGAATTCGTCGAGCCGGTCGAGCAGCCTCATCAGGTGCTTCAGGTCGCGCGAGAAGCGCGTCAGCAGGTAGTCCATCACGTCGTCGGAGAGGAAGATGCCGCGCCGGTCGGCCTCGCGGCGCAGCGCGCCCCGGGCCTCGGCCTCGCCGAGCGGCTCGATCGCGAAGATGTGCCCCCAGCCGAGCCGGGTGCGCAGGTCCTCGCGCAGCGGCAGGTCGATCGGCGGCACGCGGGCGGCGGCCGCCACCGGGATGCCGTGCGTCGTCGCCTGCACGAAGAGCGCGAACGCCGCCTGCTGGCCGGCCTCGTCGAGCGCATCGCAGTCGTCCAGCACGATCAGCGTGTCGCCCTCGTCGAACTGCCACGGCAGGTCGTCGCCCGCGGTGAACCAGCTGACGCGCCCGCCCTGCTGCTGCACCGAGCTCGCGAGCGCGCGCAGCAGGTGCGTCTTGCCGGCGCCCGGCGGCCCCCACAGCAGCACCGGCGCCGCCTGGCGGGTGAGCCCGCGCAGGTGGGCGAGTGCCAGCGCATTGCCGGCGACGACGAAGGTCTCGAAGGTGTGCGCCGGGTCGCTGGCAATCAACAGGGGCAGTTGGCGCATCGCCCGGTCACCCGCGGAACAGCTTGCTGTGGAGGTAGGCGGCGCGCACGCGCCCGGCCGCCACCGCCATCACCGCGCTGAGCGGCAGCGCGATCAGCACGCCGACGAAGCCGAACAGCTGGCCGAACGCGAGCAGCGCGAAGATCACCGTCAGCGGGCTCAGCCCGATGCGCTCGCCGACCAGGCGTGGCGTGAGGTACACGCTCTCCAGCACCTGGCCTGAACCGTACACCACCGCGACCGCGATCAGCCCGTAGGCGCTCGCGAACTGCAGCGTGCCGGCCAGCAGCGCCAGCACCAGCCCGAGCCCGAAGCCGAGGTAGGGAATGAAGACCGCCAGCCCGGTGAACACGCCCACCGGCACCGCGAGGTCGAAGCCGAACAGCGCGAGGCCGATGCTGTAGCAGACCGCGAGGATGCCCATCACCAGCAGCTGGCCGCGCAGGTACTGGCCGAGCACCGCATCGCATTCGTCCATGAAGCTGCGCACGCTCGGCTGCAGGCGCGGCGGGATCAGGCCCTCCAGGCGCGCCACCTGGTGCGGCCAGTCCATCAGCAGGTAGAACAGCACGACCGGGATCAGCACCGCGTTGCCGACGATCGCCAGCAGGAAGCTGCCGCCGATGCGCGCCGAGCTGAGCACCGTGCCGGCCCACTCCTCCATGTTGTCGCCCAGCCGCTGGACGATGAATTCCTTCAGGCTCGCGGTGTCGAGCTGCGCGTGGATGCCCACCTGCGCGAGCCACGGCGTCGCCCACTGGCTGAAGCGGTCGATCAGCAGCGGCACCTGCTGGCGCAGCAGCGGCAGCTCCTTCGACAGGATCGGCACGATCAGCAGCAGCACCGTCAGCACCAGCAGCAGCGCCAGCACCTCGACGCCCAGCACCGCCAGCACGCGCGGCACGCCGCGTGCGGCCAGCCGCTCGACCGGCGGGTGCAGCGCATAGGCCAGCACCGCGCCGACGATGAACGGCGTCAGCACCGGCGCCAGCAGCCACACCAGCACCAGCCCCACCAGGGCGATGGCGAGCCATGAAAGGGTTTGACGCTGCGCGGGAGAGAGTTGCATCGACGGTGTCGGTGATGCCGGCTGGGGGGTGCCGGCGAAGCGGCAAATTCTAAGGGCCGGGGAGGACTCGCCCCCAAACGGCCGGGATCGTTGCCAAACCGGGGTCAGTGCAGGCGCCGCGGGCCGGCGCTGCGCAGCCGGGCCACGCGCGCCAGGATCGCCGTCCGGTCGGCGGCCGACGGTGCATGGGCCAGGTAGTGGTCCAGGTCGCGCAGCGCCTCGTGGGTCATGCCGAGTTCGGCATGGGCGAGGCCGCGGTCGCGCCACTCCTCCCAGGCTTCGGGCAGCAGGATCACCAGCCGGTTCAGCACCTGCAGCAGGCGCGGCCAGTCTTCGCTGGCGCGGTGGATTTCCTTCAGGTTGCGCAGGATGCGGGCCAGCACGTCGCGCGCCGGCGCCGCCTGCAGGAACAACC
>NZ_JBFUCB010000539.1:0-4224 GCF_056405435.1 Rhizobacter sp. P1_G5
ACCTGGTCGCGCCGGAGCTGCAGCTGGCCAACGAGGTGTCGGTGGCCGGCTACCTGAACTACCTGCGCGGCTGGATCGCGATCAACACCGGGCGCGACGTGCAGCTCGACTTCTCGGCCGAGCAGGCGCTGGCCGACAAGCCGGAGCTGCTGCTGGACCGCCTGAACCTGCTGATGATGTCGGGGCAGATGCCGGCCGCGCTGCGCACGCAGCTGCTGTCGGCCGTCAACGGCCGGATGATCCCGCCGGTGCGCAAGGACACCGCGGGCAAGGTCATCAACCAGACCGACATCGACGCCGCCACGCGCGATCGCGTGGCCATCGCGGTATTCCTGACGATGGCCTCGTCTGACTACCTGACCCAGAAGTGAGGAACCGCGACATGTCTTCCAACCAAGCCTCCCGCCGCGAATTCCTGCGCCGCGCGACCATCCTGTCGGGCTCCGTCGGTTCGGCCGGCCTGCCCTTTGCCTTGAACATGGCCACGATGGGCGCGGCCGTCGCGCAGACCGCCAGCGACTACAAGGCCATCGTCTGCCTGTTCATGTACGGCGGCAACGACTCCGCCAACATGGTGCTGCCGTGGGACGACGCCTCGTGGCAGACCTACAGCACGCTGCGCGCGACCGCACCCGACCCGATCGCGCTGAAGCCGGTCGGCACCGCGGTGGATGCCACGGCCGCGGCGGCCTCGCCGGCCGCACTCGGCGGCGTGCTGTCGATCGCGTCGAAGAACCTCGCGAACCCGGAGAACGCGTCGCGCAAGTTCGCGCTGCACCCGAGCATGACCGAGACCAAGGCCTTGTTCGACCAGGGCCGCCTGGGCATCATCGCCAACGCCGGCCCGCTGGTGACGCCGCTGACCAAGGCGGAGTACCAGAAGGGCACGAAGGCGCGCCCGGCCAAGCTGTTCTCGCACAACGACCAGCAGTCGATGTGGCAGGCGCTCGGCCCGGAAGGCGCGCGCGTCGGCTGGGGCGGGCGCTTCGGCGACCTGCTGGCCGGCAGCAACACCAGCTCGACCTTCACCAACATCTCGGTGCAGGGCAATGCGGTCTACATGGCCGGCAACTCGGTGTTCCAGTACCAGGTGACCAACAACGGCGCGACGGCGATCGGCGGGCTGACCGGCTCGCTGTTCGGCTCGGCCGCGGCGACGACGGCCTTCAAGTCGATCATCACCGCCGACAACCAGAACCTGCTGGGCAAGGAACACCAGGTGATCGTGCGCCGCTCGATGGACGCGCAGGCCGCGTTCCAGTCGGCCTTCACCGCATCGACCGTCACCGCGCCGACGCAGTACTACAACCCGGCGCAGCGCGCCAACGCCAACAACGGCCTCGCGCAGCAGCTGCAGACGGTGGCGCGCATCATCGGCGCGCGCACCGCGCTGGGCACCAAGCGGCAGGTGTTCTTCGTCAGCATCGGCGGCTTCGACACGCACGACAACCAGAACCGCGCGCATGCCGACCTGTACGCGCGCATCTCGCACGCGATCAACTACTTCGATGCGACGCTCGGCACGCTGGGCGTGCGCGACCAGGTGACGCTCTTCACCGCGTCGGATTTCGGCCGCACCTTCACGAGCAACGGCGACGGCACCGACCACGGCTGGGGCGGCCATCACTTCGTGCACGGCGGCGCGGTCAAGGGCGGCGACGTCTACGGCCGCTTCCCGCTGGTCGGCATCAACCACGATGACGAAGTGGGCTCGGGCAGCCTGCTGCCGGGCATCGCGGTCGACCAGGTCGGCGCGACGCTGGGCAAGTGGTTCGGCGTCAGCGATGCCAACCTCGACATGGTTTTTCCCAATCTCGCGAACTTTTCGAAACGAAATCTGGGCTTTCTGGGTTGATGATCGCGTTCGTGAACGTTTTTCCTTTCTCTTGAACCAGGATTTGCCATGGACAGCTCTTCTTCTGCCAACCTCGCCCTCGACCCCTCGGCCACGCCGGGTGCCGCGGCGCCCGCAGCGCGCCGCACGGCGTGGTGGGTCGCCGGTGGCCTGGGTGTGGTCGGCGCCGGCGCGCTGGCGGCTGCACTGACCAGCGGGCCGAAGCCCGCGCCGGTCGAGCCGGCCGCACCGGTGGCGGCCACCGCATCGGCCAAGGGCAAGGCCAGCCACGCCGCCAAACCGGCACCGGCCACCACCACTGCGGCCGCCGACATCTGCGCCAACTGCGGCACCGTCGAGAGCGTGAAGACCGAGACTCGCAAGGGTGAAGGCACCGGCATCGGCGCGGTCGCCGGCGGCGTGCTCGGCGGCGTGGTCGGCCACCAGATGGGCGGCGGCAACGGCAAGAAGGCGATGACGGTGCTCGGCGCCGTCGGCGGCGGGCTGGCCGGCCACGAGGTCGAGAAGCGCGCCCGCAGCACCACCGTCTACCAGGTGCGCCTGCGCATGGACGACGGCACCACCCGCACCGTCACGCAGCAGACCGCCCCCGCGGTCGGCGGCCGCTTCGAGGTCGAAGGCAGCACGCTGAAGGCGATCCCGCTGCCGAAGGCTTGAAGTTGCCCACCCCCGAAGCGCCTTCGGCGCCTCCCCCTCAAGGGGGCACCGCCAGCGGCCCGGCGAAGCCGGTTCCGCGGCGGTCGCTTGGCTATGCCGTGTCGTGCATGGCGGGTGACGCTCTGCGCGATGGATCGGTGATATGACCATTGGCGCATGAGTGCGCCGTTGGTCTTGCGCGCCGTCGCGACGGCCGCAGCGGCGCTGGCCCTGTCCGGCGCCTGGGCCCAGGAGGTCGACGCCACCGTCGGCGCCAGTTCGGCGCTGCTGGTGCGGGGCGTCGCGCTCGGCAATGCCAAGCCGGTGCTGCAGGCCGGCGTGTCGGTCGACAGCGCCGACGGCTGGCTCGCAGGCATCGGCGTCGCCACGTTGCGGCCCTCCACCGATCAAGGCTGGACGACCCAGTTGTACGCCAGCGCCGGCCGTGCGTTCCGCCTCGACGACGACTGGAGCGCRCAGCTCGCGGCCAGCCACTACGCCTACCCGTTCGACGACTACCTGCGCAGCTTCGACCGCGACGAGTTCGCCTCGACGCTCGCGTGGCGCGACCGCGTGGTCGCCTCGGTCACCGCGCTGCGCCAGACTGCCGCGTCGCCGAACGGCCACCGCAGCGGCTGGGCCGCCGACCTGGTGCTGCGCCAGCCGCTGGGGCGGTTGGCGGGGGCCTCTTTCGCACTGACGGCCGGGCTCGGCCACCAGGACCAGCAGCGCCGCGCCGCCTTCAGTTACGACTACGGCCACCTCGGCCTGAGCGGGCGCATCGGCAGCCGTGTGCAGTACGAGCTGTCGCGGGTCGCGACCGACCACCGGGCGCGCGAGTGGTTCGGCGCGGCGGCCGATTCGCGCTGGGTCGGCAGCCTGACGGTCGGCTTCTGAAGCCGATTTCCAAAAATACTTGCAACTTTCGCGGCGCCCGCGCGTACACACCGGTATGCCGCTGCTTTCGCTGATCCGCGCCCGCCCCGCCGCCGCCCGCCTGGACGATGCGGACGAGGCCGCGCTGCTGCGCCGCATCGCCGACGGCGAGCGCGCGGCGCTGGCGGCGCTGTATCACGGCTACCACCGCCGCCTCGACCGCTTCCTGGCCCGGCTGACGCGCCGCGCCGACGTGGTGGAGGAGGTGATCAACGACACCTTCTGGATCGTCTGGCAGAAGGCCGGCGAGTTCCGCGGCGAGTCGCGGGTGTCGACCTGGATCCTCGGCATCGCCTGGCGCTGCGCGCTGAAGACGCTGCGCGAGCACGGCGAGGAGCCGGTCGAAGCGCCCGCGGATGAACAAACCCACGAGCTGCATGCCCTCGACGACCCCCACGCCCGCCACGAGCTGGCCGACTGGGTCGCCAAGGGCATGCGCCGCCTCAACGCCGAGCAGCGCGCGACGATGGAGCTGGCCTACGGCGCCGGCCACTCGCTCGACGAGGTGGCGCAGATCATGGACTGCGAGCTCAGCACCGTGAAGGCGCGCATGTTCCACGCCCGCGCGAAGCTGCGCCAGGTGCTGCCGATGCTGGCCGGCGTGTCGCCGGTGCGCCGCCCGGGCCGCGAGGGCCGCAAGGAGTACGACGATGAAGAAGCATGACGCCGATGACGATTCCACCGACCTGGCCTGGCAGCGTGCGCTGCGCCAGGCGATGGCCGAACCGCCGCCGCCGCTGACCGATGCCGAGGCGGGGTTGAAGCGGTTGATGCGGCGCATCGACGAGGCCGAGGCC
>NZ_JBFUCB010000540.1:0-4219 GCF_056405435.1 Rhizobacter sp. P1_G5
CCTTCAGGCTGGTGCAGCCGTGGGGAGTCATCGTCTTGTCGCTTGGCATGATCAGACAATTGTAGCTACAATCATTGCAATTGCAACTTTAGGCCCGCCGGGCGACCGATCATGGACACAGCCGCCGTCGATGCCGCCGCCGTGCAGGCCCAGTGGGAAGCCGAGGCCGCCGCGCACCGTGCGCGCCTGCTGCCGCCGGGCGTGGCCCGCCCCGAGCAGGTCGCGGGCCTGAGCGGGCTGCAGTTCTTCCAGGCCATCTTCGACGGCCAGTTGCCCCCGCCGCCGATCGGCGAGACGATGGACTTCCTGCCGATCGAGATGGTGCCCGGCCGCGCGGTGTTCCAGGGCACGCCGCTGCTGCGCCACTACAACCCGCTCGGCACCGTGCACGGCGGCTGGATCGCGACGCTGCTCGATTCGTGCGTCGGCTGCGCAGTGCACACCACGCTGGCCGCCGGCAAGGCCTACACCACCGCCGAACTCAAGATCAACTACGTGCGCGCCGTCACCCACCGCGTGCCGGTGTTGCGCGCCATCGGCAGCGTGATCCACGTCGGCGGCCGCATGGCCACCGCCGAAGGGCGCCTGCTCGGCCCCGACGGCAAGCTGTACGCCCACGCCTCCACCACCTGCTTCATCTTCGACGCTTCCTGAACGGACCACCTTCCATGCGACTCCTCCACACCATGCTGCGCGTCGGCGACCTGCAGCGCTCGATCGACTTCTACACGAACATCATGGGCATGACGCTGCTGCGCCAGTCCGAGAACCCGTCGCAGCACTACTCGCTCGCCTTCCTCGGCTACGGTCCGAACCCGGAGCATGCCGAGCTGGAGCTCACCTACAACCACGGCGTCAGCTCGTACGAGCTCGGCACCGCCTACGGCCACATCGCGATCGCGGTGCCCGATGCGGCGGCGGCCTGCGAGCGCATCCGCGCCGGCGGCGGCAACGTCACGCGCGAGGCCGGCCCGGTCAAGGGCGGCAGCACCGTCATCGCCTTCATCACCGATCCGGACGGCTACAAGGTCGAACTGATCGAACGCCGCTTCGACTGAGCCCGCGCCGAGGAAACCCCATGCTCTCCGAACGCATCTCCGCCTCCCTCGGCCGCCGCGGCATCCACTATGCGTGGGTGATCGCCGCGGTCACCTTCTTCGCGATGCTGACCACCTCGGCCGCGCTCGGCCTGCCGGGCGCGATGCTGCAGCCGCTGTCGAAGGAGTTCGGCTGGACCACCGACCAGCTGTCGTCCGTCTTCGCGGTGCGCTTCGCGCTGTTCGGCCTGCTCGGGCCGTTCGCCGCGATCTTCATCGCGCGCTTCGGCCTGCCGCGCATCATGGTGGCCGCCGCCAGCTTCATCGCGGTGGCGATGGTGGCCGCCACCGGCATCACGCAGCTGTGGCAGCTGTTCCTGCTGTGGGGGCTGGTGCTGGGCTGCGGCACCGGGCTCACCGCGCTGGTGCTGGGCGCGATGGTCGCGAGCCGCTGGTTCACCGCGCACCGCGGGCTGGTGGTCGGCCTGTTCGCCGCGAGCACCGCCACCGGGCAGCTGATCTTCCTGCCACTCGCGGCCTGGATCATCGAGCACCACGGCTGGCGTTACGCGGTGATCCCGATCTTCGTCGCCTGCGTGATCGTGGTGGCGCTCGTCACCTTCTTCATGCGCAACCACCCGAGCGAGCTGAAGCTGCTGTCGCTCGGCGAGCCCGAGGGCACGCCGCTGCCGCCGGTGCCGGCCGCCGCGCCGCTGAACTTCCTCGGCCCGTTCAAGGTGCTGCGCGAGGCGATGCACAACCGCACGTTCTGGATCCTCGCGCTGAGCTTCTTCATCTGCGGGCTCAGCACCAACGGCCTGCTGCAGACGCACTTCATCTCGCTGTGCAGCGACAACGGGCTGTCGGCCGTGCCGGCGGCCTCGGTGCTGTCGATGATGGGCGCGTTCGACCTGGTGGGCACCACGCTGTCGGGCTACCTGTCCGACCGCTACGACAACCGCAAGCTGCTGTTCTGGTACTACGGGCTGCGCGGGCTGTCGCTGTTCTGGCTGCCCTACTCCACCTTCACGCTGTACGGCCTCGCGACCTTCGCGATGTTCTACGGCCTCGACTGGATCGCGACGGTGCCGCCCACCGTCAAGCTCGCCGCGCAGGAGTTCGGCAAGGAGCGCGCCGGGATGATCTTCGGCTGGGTGTTCGCCTCGCACCAGCTCGGCGCGGCGGTCGCGGCCTACGGCGCGGGGCTCACGCGCACGCTGCTGCTGACCTACAACCCGGCGCTGTTTGCGGCCGGCGCGGCCTGCCTGGTGGCGGCCGTGTCGGTGCTGCTGATCAGGAGACAGGCGACAGCGGCTGCGGCGGCGTTGAAGGCTGCGTAGCCCGAGAGCTACGTCGTCGTTGGATGGAGACTGCTGGAACTCACGCATGCCGACGGTCACAAAGTGGCGGTCACTGACAACCACGACCCATCATGAGTTCCAACAGCATCTCCGCCCCGCGAGTCACCGCGCCATCCCGCCCCGGTCAATCCAGCGGCAATGCAACCGACAAGCCCAGCATTCCAGCAAAGGTGGGCAAACAACGGGCTGTTGCATTGAATGCGGTAAGCGAACTTGAGACCTTCGAAGATTCCGGGTGCCCGTTCAAGCACCTTCAGGACAAAAAAAAGTCGCAAACTTCAGTCACCGGACGGAGCTTGATCAGCCGCAGGGTTCCCTCCGCTTCGAATTCCCGGCACTCCCCCCAAGGCGGTTCTCGAAAATCAGTTGGCGATCAATCCGAGGTCAGGAGAATCATCCATTTGCCGCGCACCGACTCACCCGTATCGGCAGTTTCGAAAGGTACCCCCAAGGTCATACGTTCCGACGAACTCCTCGCCCTGCGAATCACCGAACCGCCACCCCACTCCGGTGAATCCAGCGGCAATGCGACCGACAAGTGCAGCCTTTCATCCAAAAAAGAGAAAGCTGCTTTGGCGAAGAGCGAGTGGAATAGCGAGTGGGAGAGCCAGTGGAAGTTCCCCGGCGCATTCCGGTGCTCGATCGAGCAGTTGCCCGGTTTCGCAAAGAGCATTGCGGCAGGAGACCACGGGGCGGATATCACCATCGTTGACGCCATCAAGGACACTTCAGACGCAAAAGCAGTCGCAGGCTTCATTCGCAATACAAGACTTGAAGGACCGGTTTGCGTTGGCCTGTGCCTCGAATTTTCGGCACTCCCCCCCAAGGGCGAGCCCCGGGAGATTCTCGTCGAGGCGTTCAAGCAGATTCCCTTCAGCCTCACGTACAGCGCACTCCGTTTCCAGAACGGCAAGGCATGCGTCACGCTGAACACGGCGATCGCTCAGAAGTACCCCGAGTTCTTCCTCAAAATGGAGATGCAGTAGCGTCACGATCCGATCATCAACGGCTCCTGGAGTGGAGGCCTCGCCACCACTGCGGAAGCCGTTCATGAGCATCGACACCTCACGCGCCGGTTCATCCGCGGGGTGGCTGCGACGACGAAGGCCGCGTAACCCGGCCTGTGCCTGTCAGGCTGGAACGAATGCCGCGAGCGATGCCACTCAACAGAAGACGCAACCACTTGTTCCGTTGATCATGACCGTCTCACGCTCGCACTCGCCAAGCCCCAGAGAAACTGAACTTTCGAATTCCATTCCCCCGAATACACCCAGCCTCCAATCGATCCAGGCGGGACGCCTTGACGCCAGCAGAACCCTGGACACCCTTGGCGCCCCTCGTCAGCCATGGGGCAGCGCCCTCTTCGCGGAGCACCTGTCCGTGGACCGCCTTGGTCTCATCAAGTTGAACCTGAAGCGCACCCGCACACC
This sequence comes from Rhizobacter sp. P1_G5, assembly GCF_056405435.1. Classification (NCBI taxonomy): domain Bacteria; kingdom Pseudomonadati; phylum Pseudomonadota; class Betaproteobacteria; order Burkholderiales; family Sphaerotilaceae; genus Rhizobacter; species Rhizobacter sp. P1_G5. Next base: position 3,829 of record NZ_JBFUCB010000540.1, read on the forward strand.
GGACAAGTTCACGGAACAAGACCTCGGGCCACTGATCGACTTCATCACGTCGAACGTCAAGGTCGTCGATCTCAACCTGTCGAATCACGATCTTGGAAAACGAGAGATGCAATGCCTGCTGCGATCGTTGCACGGCCTGCTGCAGCTGGAGAGGATCAATCTCAAGGGCAACAAGATGCCTGCCGCGCCGCGGTCGTTGTGGATCAATCTGTTGAAGAAACCGGATCTCGTCGAGCTTCGCATCACCCTTGAAAAGTCCATCACCTCCGAGGAACAATTTCAGATGTTCCTATCGGACATGAAGGAGGCCGCTCAKGGTCGAATCAAGACACTCAAATTGGAACTTTCCAGCGACAGTGTTGACAAGGAGTTTCTCGTGCCGGTGCAGAAC
>NZ_JBFUCB010000541.1:0-4212 GCF_056405435.1 Rhizobacter sp. P1_G5
GGATGGAACTGCATGGAAGACTCCTCGGGGGCTCAGTTGGCCGGCAGCGTCGGCAGCGTGAACGGCCTGGCCGGCGTCGTCAGCGCCTCCATGAAGGCGACGATGTCGCGCATCTCGTCGTTCGACAGCGACAGCGGCTTGACGCTCGCCGACAGGTTGGTGCGCACCTCGCCACCCCGGTTGTAGTGCGCCACGACGTCCATCAGCGTCGCCGCCGAACCGTCGTGGAAGTAGGGAGCGGTCAGGGCCACGTCGCGCAACGTCGGCGTCTTGAACGCGCCCTTCAGTGACGGCACCGGCTTGATCGCGAAGCGGCCGACGTCCGGGTTCGCCTGGCCGTAGGAGGTCAGGCCGATGTTGTGGAATCCGTTGTCGGTGAAGTTGGGGGCCTGGTGGCAGCCGGCGCAGTTGCCCTTGGCCGGATCGGCGAACAGGCGGAAGCCCTTCACCTGCTGCGCCGTCATCGCCTGGCGGTCCCCGCGCAGCCAGCGGTCGAACGGCGAGTCACTGCTGACCACGGTGCGCTCGAAGGCCGCGATCGCCTTCGAAGTCGTCGTCTTGTCGATCGCCTCGCCCGGGTAGGCGGCCGCGAAGGCGGACTTGTAGCCCGGGTTGACGGCCAGCCACGCGAACAGCGCATCGAGGTTCATCGCCATCTCGTCCATCGACTCCATCGGCCCCATCGCCTGGTGCTCGAGCGTCGCGCGGCGGCCGTCCCACATCTGGATGGTGTTGTAGCCGCTGTTGACGATGGTCGGCGACGCCCGTCCCAGCACCTTGCTGCGGAAGCCCTTGGCGGTGCCGAGGCCATCGGACCAGCCGTACAGCGGGCTGTGGCAACCGGCGCACGACAGGTTGCGCTCGGAGGACAGGCGGGCATCGAAGAACAGCATCTTGCCGAGCTCGACGCGCGCGGCGGTCGGCGCGTTGTCGTCCGGGTGCGGCGGCACCGCAGGCAACAGCCACTGCCGATCCTGCGGCGTCGCCGCCAGCGGGTCGTCGGCCGCCGGGGCAGCGCTCCATCCCAGGGTCGACAGACAGAGGGCCAGGGCCCATGGACGCATCCAGTTCATGGCGAATTCCTTTCTTTTGGGGCAACAACGTGCGACGGGAATGTGGACCTGATTTCGTCGCCGTGCGCGCCAAACGGACCCCTGCTTTGTCAACAATTGCCAACCGGCCGGCGAGCAGGGCCAAGGGCCCCGACAGTTGTCATTCGTTGACAAATGAGGCGTTCACCAAATGGCCGCGGGCGGCGATATTTGTCATCAGTCGGTGACTAAAACGTTCCGACGAGTGATCCTTTGGAACAGAAAGCAGCACCCATGACATCCGCGACACCCGCCGCCGACGGCCTGTCAACGCCCGTCCGCCCCGCCGAGCACGGCGTGTCGATGGACAGTGGTCCGCCCGGCGACCGGCTGTTCGAGTTCTTCCGCTACCACGGCATCTGGGCGCCCGGCGTCCGCCTGTTCCGCCACCTGTCGTTCAACATCAAGGCCTTGATGATCTCGGCGGTGTTCATGGTGCCGATCACGATGCTCGGCACCGTCTGCCTGCGCGACATGGCGGCCGCGGCGGCCGCCACCGAGCGCGAGCTGCAGGGCGTGCGCTACCTGCGCGACGCGCTGCCGCTGGTGCGCTTCACGCAAGGCCAGCGCCAGCGCGCGATGCAGGCCGCCGGGCTCGACGCGGCGAGCAGCTGGCCGAAGGACCAGGCGGACTACCGGCAACTGTTCGCCCGGCTGCAGGCCACGCACCGGTCGCTCGAGCCGGTCTTCGACGCCGCCGCACCGTTCCAGGCCCTCGCCGCGGAGTTGCCGGCCGTGCCGTCGCGCGGCGCGGACCCGACCGAACTGTACGAGCGCTACACGCAGATCGTCGCCGACCAGCAGGCGCTGCTGCGCGTCGTGATGGAGCAGTCCAGCCTGTCCCAGGACCCGGACCTGACGACCGGCCGCCTCGTGGCCGGTGCGGTCGCTGCCATTCCCGAGCTGGCCGACCGGATCGGCCAGGCGATGTCGCTGGGCGAGCAGGCGCTCTCGGCCGGCGAGATCTCGGCGCCGCAGCAGCGCCTGCTGTCCGATGCGCTGCCGGTGATGGAGTACCTGGAGGCGCAGGCCGGCGACCACCTCGACAAGGCCTTCAAGCTGAGCGAGCCGCTGCGTGCGGAACTCGGGCTCGACAAGGGCGTGCCCGCCGCCGCCGAGCTGCGCGGGCTGTCGCGCCGCTACCTGCTGGGCAGCAGCGTCAAGGGCGACGTGTCGCGCTTCAAGGCCGCCGGCACGCGCGCGTTCGAAGGTTTCTGGGCGCTGAACGCACGGGCGCTGTCCACCACCGAACGGCTGCTGCAGCAGCGCCTGCACGACACGGGCGTGCGCCGCAACACCGTGATCTCGATGCTGCTGGGCAGCCTGTTGCTCGCCGCGTACCTGTTCTGGTCGTTCCGCCAGGCCACCCAGGGCGGGCTCGAGGTGGTCGCCCGCCACATGGCGCGCATGCAACACGGCGACCTGACCGGCTCGCCGACCGCCTGGGGGCGCGACGAAGCGGCGCGGCTGATCGTCGCGGCGAAGGCCTTGCAGCAATCGTTCTCCGGCATCGTCGGCGACGTGCGGCAGGTGAGCGGCCACGTGCTCGACGCGAGCGCGAACCTCGACGGGCACGCCCGCCAGCTGGTGGCCGGCAACGAGGCATCGCGCGGCCACATGCAGCAATGCGCGCACGCGATGCAGCGGATCTCGCAGGCCGCGGGGCACACCCGCAGCGTGGTCGATACGGCCGCCCGCCTGTGCGACGCGAACGTGCAGGCCGCCCACGCCGGCCAGCATGCGGTGCGCAGCCAGGTGCAGACCATGGCGGAGCTGCGCGAGCTGTCGGCCACGATCGCCGACGTGACGCGCGTCGTCGACACGATCGCCTTCCAGACCAACCTGCTGGCGCTGAACGCGGCCGTCGAGGCGGCCCGCGCCGGAAGCGCCGGCAAGGGATTCGGCGTCGTGGCGGCCGAGGTGCGCACGCTGGCCGACCGCTCGGCATCGGCCGCGCGCGAGATCCGCGGCCTGATCGACACCAACGTGCAGCGGGTCGAGAGCAGCACGCGCATCAGCAGCGAGGCGAGCCTCAAGATGAACGAGCTGGTGGCCAATGCGCAGCAGCTGACCGGCTTGCTCGGGTCCATCTCGAACGCCGCCGACGAGCAGAACCGCTGCATCGGCCATGTCGACTCCGCGCTGGTATCGCTGGAACAGGGCGCGCGCCAGAGCACCGACCGCATCGACCAGACGGCCGAGGCGGTACGCTCGCTGCGCGCCTCGTCGGACGCGCTGCGCCTGCATGTGGAGACCTTCCGCATCGACGAACGCGTCGATGCACACACCAACGCCGCCACTTCGGGAGCCGCGCCGTGACCCCCACCACCTTGCAAGAAGCGCCGCGCACGCCGGCCCTGCCGCACGACGCGGATGAACCGCCCCCGGGTACCCCGCAGACGATCCTCGTCGTCGACGACCTGCCGGCGAACCTGGAAGCCGCCGCACGCTTCCTCACGCACCATGGCTACCGTGTCGCCGTGGCGCAGGACGGCGAGGATGCGATCGAACGCGCCGCCCTGGTCCACCCGGACCTGATCCTGCTCGACGTGATGATGCCCGGGCTCGACGGCTTCGAGACCTGCCGCCGCCTGAAGGCCTCCGCGGCGTCGAGCCACGTGCCGGTGATCTTCATGACGGCGCTGGCGGAGACCCCCGACAAGCTCACCGGGTTCTCGGTCGGCGCCGTCGACTACGTGACCAAGCCGCTGGACGTCGCCGAAGTCATCGCCCGCATGCGCCTGCACCTGACGCTGCACCAGCTGCAGCGCCGCGTCGAGGCCCGCAATGCCAGCCTGCGCGAGGAGATCGCGGCGCACGAGCGCACGCAGGCCGCACTGCAGCGCTCGAACTCCGAGCTGGAGCAGCTGGCCTACGTGGCCTCGCACGACCTGCAGGAGCCGTTGCGGATGATCGCGAGCTACCTGCAGCTGGTCGAGGAGCGCTACCAGGACCGGCTCGACGACGACGGCCGGGAGTTCATCGGCTATGCGGTGGACGGCGCGAAGCGCCTGCAGAAGCTCATCAACGACCTGCTCCACTACTCGCGCCTCGTCAGCAAGGAACGGCCGCTGCAGCAGACCGACTGCGCCGAGGTGCTGAAGCTGGCGCTGCGCAACCT
>NZ_JBFUCB010000542.1:0-4189 GCF_056405435.1 Rhizobacter sp. P1_G5
TCGAAGGCGGTGCCCCGCCTCCGGTGCAGCCGTCGGCCGACGGCTACCTGTTCTTCGACGCTGCCGTCTTCCCGCAGGCCTTCGCGCAGGACCTGCCACCGGCACAGGCCGCGTTCCTGGCCGCGGCGCAGATCCCCCCGGCGGCGGCGGCCTTCGAGGCGAAGGTGTCGCAGCCCGCGTGGAAGACGCACGGCAGCTGGTACGTGTTGAGCACCGAAGACCGCATCATCCCGCCGCCCGCACAGCGCCAGATGGCGGGCCGAGCGAAGGCCTCGATCAAGGAGGTGCGGGCCAGCCACGCCTCGTACATCTCGCAGCCCGAGGCGGTGGCCGAGGCCATCGACCAGGCGGCGCGGGCATCGGTTCGATGAATCGGGCGCCCCGGCACGTCGCCGGGGCGATGCTGGAGACAGGAGGAAAACATGAAGAAGCTCGACATCTCGGAGCGCAAGCGTGGCTTTCGCATCCACTCGATCGTGTTCGTGCTGAGCATGGCCATGCTTGCCGGCATCAACCTCTGGACCGGCGCACCCTATTGGGTGGCGTACGTGCTGGTGAGCTGGGGCATTGGCGTGCTGGCCCATTGGTGGTTCGTCCTGGGCCCTGGCGCTCGCCATGCCGGAATCGTCTGACTCAGGAGAACCGTCATGCTTGAAGAAGCCTACGAACCGCAGTGCAAGTCTGCGAGGGCGCATTGCAACGATGCGCGCCAGCTCAGCCGAAAGACGCTGACCCTGCTGACGCTGGCGCTCGGAACGTTCTGCATCGGAACATCGGAGTTCGCCAGCATGGGGATCATCCAACTGTTTTCAGCCGAACTGCGTCTCGACATTTCAACCGCAACGCATGCGATCGAAGCCTATGCCTTCGGTGTCGTGCTCGGTGGGCCTGCCGTGACGATCCTCGCGGCGAAGTTGAACCGCAAGAGTCTGCTGCTGGCCTTGATGGCGATCTTCGTTCTCGGCAACCTGCTTTCGGCGGTGGCGACCGGGTTGGGGAGTTTTGCGCTCGCACGCTTCGTGAGCGGCATCCCGCAAGGCGCGTATTTCGGCGCAGGCGCCGTGGTTGCCTCTTACATCGTCGGGCCGGGCCAAGGTGGGCGGGCGTTCGCCCTGGTGATGACGGGCCTGACCGTGGCCACGATTGTCGGCTCGCCGCTGGCCGCGCTGCTGGGCCAGGCGCTGGGCTGGCGCAATGTCTACGTCGCCGTGTCGGCACTGGGTGTGCTGTCGATCATCGCCCTGTGGATGTGGGTGCCACGCTCGCGCGCGTTGGACGGTGGGCCGGTGTTGCAGGAACTGCGGGCTTTGAACCGCGCGCCCGTCTGGATGATGGCGGCCGTGGCTGCCTTGGGCGTGGCCAGCATCTTTGCCGTGTACACCTTCATCGGGCCGTTCGTGACCGACGTTGCCGGGCTGGGCGCGCCATGGATCCCGATCGCACTGGCCCTCTTTGGTGTCGGCATGACCGCAGGCAACGTGGTCGGCGGGTGGCTGGCGGACCGGCATCCCTCGCAAGGCTTGAAGGCCGGTTTCGGCAGCGCTCTGGTCGCGCTGGCGATCCTGGCCGTGGGTGGCGAAACCGCCTGGGTGCTGATGACGGGCATGTTTGCCGTGGGCGCCACGATGATGGTCGCGATCCCGACCATTCAGGTCCGGCTCACGCAGGCAGCGCCGGATGCGCCGACGATGATGGGCGCGGTGAACCTGGCGGCCTTGAATATCGCGAACGCGATCGGCGCATGGGCTGGCGGTCAGGCCATTGCGCAGGGATATGGCCTGCTGTCCGCGGTGTGGGCCGGGTTCGCTCTGACCCTGGCCGGGCTCGTGCTGTTCCTGCTGCTGTCGCGCAGGCCCATCGACGGCAGTCGGTCTCGCGTGCTCCACCCGCTCTAGGTGTCGTGTTCCAGGAGCTTGTTCATGGTCGGGCGCAGGTGAAGCCGGCTTCGTGCTCAGCCCTGGGCCGAGCGCTGCACCATCCCGTCCCATCCGCCCATCGCAATCTCGGCAACCGCCTGCAGTTCCTCTCTCGCGGCGCCATCGCGTGCCCTGATGGCCATGCCGCTCTGGACTGTTTGCAGGAACCTCGCGAGCTTGTGGACATCGAGAGTCTTCGGCAGCTCGCCTTCAGCGACCGCCTTTGCGAGGCGCGGCACGAGCACCTCGAAGGCGCCGCCTCGCGTGGTCCTCATCAGATCCGCGAGTTCGGTATGGCCATCGCTTCCGACAGTGCCGAGCGTGACCAGGCAGCCATGTGGCAGATCGCAATCGGAGCCTGTCATCGCCGCGGCCGAGTCCCACAGGTAGGCGAACGCGGCTTCGCGGGCCGTAGGCGCCTGGTGGAAGCGCCCCAGAACCAGGTCCTCATAAGTCACGGAGTACAGGCGCAGCGCCTCGGCGTACAGCGCATCCTTCGAGCCGAACGCGGCATAGAGGCTGGTCGAACCGATACCCAGAGCCGTGGTCAGGTCGGCAATCGACGTGGCCTCGTAGCCCTTGATCCAGAAGAGCCGCATGGCCCTCATCAATGCCGCCTCGCGGTCGAACTCGCGCGGTCGGYCACGAGCAAGAGGTACGCGGGCGGGGGCCTTCGAAGGGATGATTTTTTTTTGCATCGATCGCTGCACAAATAGCTTGACCAGCCGATGCCGCAATCCTACCATTTGTGCATCGATCACTGCACAAAGGATGATTCCTTGAAAACCCTTGCTGGAAAACGCGCCCTGGTCACAGGAGGATCTCGAGGCATTGGAGCCGCCATTGCGGTGGCGTTGGCTGAGAACGGCGCCGACGTTGCCCTGACATTCCAGAACTCGGCCGACAGGGCAAACGCCGTGGTGTCTTCCATCGAAAAGCTGGGCCAGCGTGGCACGGCGATTCAGGCTGACAGTGCGGATCCGACCGCCATCAAGCGGTCGGTGGAGGAAGCCGTGGCCGCGTTGGGAGGCCTGGACATCCTGGTCAACAACGCCGGAATCGCGCTCTACGACACCATCGCCGACTTCAGCGTCAGCGATATTGACGCGCTGCTTGCGGTCAACGTGCGCGGCCCGGTGCTGACGACCCAGGCCGCCATCCCGCATCTGGGCGCGGGCGGTCGCGTCATCACCATCGGTTCCGCCGGTGCGGAGCGCATCGTCGGCGCCCCGGGAACGATCTACTACATGACCAAGTCGGCGCTGCAATCCTTCACACGCGGCCTTGCGCAGGAACTGGGGCCGAAAGACATCACCGCCAATCTCGTCCAGCCAGGTTCCACCAACACGGACATGAACCCGTCCAACGGGGAGAGTTCCGACTGGCAGCGCAGCCTGACGCCGCTGGGTCGCTACGCCGAACCGGCGGATATCGCCGCCGCCGTGAGCTTCCTGGCGAGTCCTGCAGCGCGACACCTGACGGGAACCATCATCAACGTCGATGGCGGCTTGCTCGCCTGAGTCGACGGCCCGCGGACAACGGCCAGATACCTCGCAGCGACCGCGTTGCGCACAGCACTTGAAGCGCATTGGTTGACGTCAGGCGGCCAGGAGCGGGCGGCTGCGAGAGACGCCTTTCAGGTCGGCCAAGGTCATGATCGTTCCTCCGCCGGTCGAGAAGCTGCCGATTTTCGTTTTGGGCGCTGTGCTTGCGCTCACCGGTGGATTCCTCGCGATGCAGGAATCCATGTTCAACTGAGCGCAGCTCGAAGCGTTTGCTATGGTCGTCGTTGGCTTGGGTGCCGACGACGGTAGCATCGATATCGCCCTACCCCCTCCCGACGCAGCCATCCGCGAGAACACAGAAAGCACTTCCATGGCCATCCAGTGGTTCCCAGGCCACATGCACACGACCCGCAAGGCCATCGCCGATCGCCTGCCGGAGATCGACGTGGTGATCGAGTTGCTCGACGCACGGCTACCGGGCTCGAGCACCAATCCCTTGCTGGCCGAACTGACGGCAGGCAAGCCTGCGCTGAAGGTATTGAACAAGCAGGACCTCGCAGATCCGGAGATCTCCGAGCTTTGGCTGGCGCACTACCAGGCGCTGCCGGGCACCCGTTCGCTGGGGCTGGACGCCAGCACCACCGCGCCGGCGCGTGCGCTGATCGCGGTGTGCCGGGCGCTTGCCCCGCATCGCGGCGGCATGGTCAAGCCGGTGCGGGTGTTGATTTGCGGTATTCCCAACGTGGGCAAGTCGACGCTGGTCAACAC
>NZ_JBFUCB010000543.1:0-4183 GCF_056405435.1 Rhizobacter sp. P1_G5
TAAGTCGGGGGCGCAGCGGGACGCTGACGGGCGGTTCGGAGGGCAAGGGCATGCCTGCATTTTCACAGGCGATCGCACCCGTGCGACATGCTCACCGCGGCTTGTCGAGTTGCCACTGCAAATGCGCCTGCACCGCCGGCCACTCCGCCCGTGTGATGCTGTAGACGCAGGTGTCGCGCAGCAGCCCGTTGGGCATGCGCTGGTGGCTGCGCAGGATGCCGTCGAGCCTGGCGCCCAGCCGCTCGATCGCGCGGCGGCTCTGCTGGTTGAAGAAGTTGGTGCGGAACTCGACCGCGATGGCCTCCTTCTCGAACGCATGCGACAGCAGCAGCAGCTTGCACTCGGTGTTGAAGCCGCTGCGCTGCACGCTCGCCGCCGTCCACGTGGAGCCGATCTCCACGCGCTGGTTCACCGCATCGATGTTCATGAAGGTCGTCATGCCGACGACGCGGCCGGCGGCATCGCGGGTCGTGAACGGCAGCATCGAACCCTTGCGCTGCAGGTCGAGGCGGCGCTCGATCTCGGCGCGCATCGCCCGCGGCGCGGGGATCGCGGTGTACCAGAGGTTCCACAGCTCGCCGTCACTGACGGCGGCGATCAGGTCCTGCTCATGATCGAGCGAGAGCGGTTCGAGCGAACCGTGCGAGCCTTGCAGTCGAAGGGGGGTGAGCCAGCTCATCGTCATCGTCCTTGCGCGAAATTCCGGGTTCAGGGCGCTCTACAGTAGCGCCGGTGTGGCACCTTGAAAAGTGCCACGGATCCTGATTTTCATGGTGCCATGATGAACCCACCCGTGCCGCAGGCCCTGCTCGATGCACCGCTCTCGCGCGAGCGCGGCCCGGCGTCGCTGCAACGCCAGCTGCACGATCGGCTGAAGCAGGCGATCCTCGGCGCCCGGCTGGCCCCGGGCAGCCGCCTGCCGGGCTCGCGCGCGCTGGCCGAGGCGCTGTCGATCTCGCGCAACACCGTCACCGCGGTCTACGACCTGCTCGCGGCCGAGGGCTACCTGCTGCCCGATCGGCAGGGCACGCGCGTGGCGGCGCTCACGCGACCGGCACGCAGCGCACCGCGCCATCCGGTGCAGCGTGCCGCATCGGCCGCATCGCCGGCGCTGGCGCGGCGCCTGGCGGCGATCCAGTCCGAACCGGCGCGCGCCGATGGCGAGGTGGCGCTGCGCCCCGGCGTGCCCGCGCTGGCCCAGTTCCCGCTGGCCGAATGGCGCCGTGCGCTGGATCGCGCGATGGGCCGCGCCGGCCCGTCGGCGCTCGGCTACGGCGACCCGTTGGGCGAGCCGGCACTGCGCCACGCGATCGCCCGCCACCTGAGCGTGGCCCGCGGCGCGCGCTGCGAGGCCGCGCAGGTGGTCGTCACCGAGGGCGCGATGGAGGCGCTGGCGCTGTGCGCGCGGCTGCTCACGAACCCCGGCGACACCGCATGGGTGGAAGACCCGGGCTACCGCGGCGCCCGCACGGCGATGCATGCGGCCGACCTGCACCTCGTGCCGATGCGCGTGGATGCCGAAGGGCTGTGCGTGCCCACGAGCGACTGGACCGCCCGGCCGCCGCGGCTCATCTACACGACGCCGTCGCACCAGTACCCATTGGGCGCGGTGATGAGTGCCGCGCGCCGGCTCGAACTGATCGCCAACGCACAGCGCCACGGCGCCTGGATCATCGAGGACGACTACGACAGCGAGTTCCGCCACGCCGGCGACCCGATCGGCGCGATGCAGGGCCTGGTGGCGCAGGCCCCGGTGCTGTACGTGGGCACCTTCAGCAAGACGATGTTTCCGTCGCTGCGGCTCGGCTTCCTGGTGCTGCCCGAGGCACTCGCGGCCCGGCTGCAGGCGCCGCTCGGGCAACTGCTGCGCGGCGGCCACCGCCATGAGCAGCTGGCTCTCGGCGATTTCATCGAGAGCGGCGCGTTCGGCCGGCACCTGGGGCGCATGCGCCGGCTGTACCGTGAGCGGCAGGTCGCGCTGCGGGATGCCCTGTCGCGCCACTTGCGCGTGCCGCATGTGATCGACGGCGGCCATTGCGGCATGCACCTCACGGTGCGGCTGCCGGGCGAGTACGCCGATGCCCGCATCGCCGCCGCCGCGCTGCGCCACGGCATGGCACCTGCCGCCTTGTCGAGCTTCGCGCTGCAGCCGTCGGCCGACGACAACGGGCTCGTGCTCGGGTATGGCAACACGCCGGCGGAGCGCTTCGAGCCGCTGGTCAGGAAGTTGTCGCAGCTGACGCGTACGAAGGCATAGCGCACGGCAACTCTCGCTGCGCACGAAACGGCTCTGCACATTCAGGATTTGCAAGCGGTCCGTATGGCCACTACCGATGCGGTGAGGGGCTTGCTCTACTGCGACCCCCATCGCCCTGTTGCGCTGCAACACCCCTCCTGTGCCGCCCCCCCGCTCTCCTTCGCGCCCGCTGCAACGCGCCACGCTGCTCACCACCCTGATTGCGCTGTTGTTCCAGCCAACCGCCTTGCACGCGGAGATCCAGGTCGCGAACGGCTTCCAGGATCCGGTGTTCACGAACTGGATCAACGACCATGTCGACATCCTCTTCGGGGCCGGACCGGTGAGTATCCAGCGCCAGACATGCGCCGTCGGCGGCCAACCGATCTGGGCTCCGTTCGCCTACCGCGACTACCCCGGCGACATCATCGTCGGCTGCGCGTACAACGTCGCCGATGCCACGACCCAGGTGCTCGCGAAGGTCGACGCTCAATTGCGCAAGGCCGCGGTGTCCAGCCGAACCGACAAGTTCTACGCACTGCGGTACTCGACACTCGTCGTGCTGCAGAACAGCGACACCGCGGCGGTCTACGGCCGAGTCAAGATCGCTCCGTTGGCAACGGACCGGAACACGCCGGACGATGTTCCCCCAGGCGATTGCAGCGACACATCGAGACCCGTGGCCGGCGACCCGATCGTGGTCGCTACGGGCCAGAGCTTCCAGGTGGCCGCCGACTACCGGTCACCGCGTTCGAACGGCCTGAGCTTCCAACGCTTCCACGACAGCGCGAACAGCGCCGAAGGCACCCTGGGCGTCGGCTGGCGCCACAGCTTTTCCCGCCGCATCGAGGCCTTTCCTTCGAAGGATGCTCCGACGCAAGTCCATGTCATTCGCGACAGCGGCAAGCTGGTTCGCTTCGTGGCGGCGAATGGCGAATGGAAGGCCGATGCGACGGAGCCATCGACACTCGAGACGCTGCCGGACGGCTGGCGCTACCGATCGGAAGCGAACGAACTGGAAACCTACGATGCCCAAGGCCGGCTGCTGGGCGTCACCTCGGCGAGCGGCTACGCGACTCGCGTCACGCTCGATTCAGCGGGGCGCTTGGCAACGGTGGACGACACCTTCGGCCGCAGCCTCGCGCTCGGCTACGACGCCGACGGCCGGCTCGCCTGGCTGCAAGACGTTGCAGGTGCGACGACGCGCTACGCCTACATCAGAACGAACGGGATCTCGACGCTGAGTCGCGTGGCCGACGCGGCCGGCGCCACCAAGGCCTACCTGCACGAGCTGAGCCGGTTCCCGGGCGCGCTCACGGGCCTGCAGGACCAGAATGGCGCCCRCCACGCCAGTTGGTCGTTCGACGACAGCGGACGCGCGACGAGTTCGGAGCTTGCCGGCGGTGTCGACCGAACCGTGCTGGCCTATGCGACGGGATCGACCACCGTGACCGATGCCCTGGGTGCGACCCGGTCACTGGGCTACCAGACGCTGGGCGGCGTGGCCTTCCTGAGCTCGGCCTCGCAGCCTGCCGGCAGCGGGTGTTCCGCCGCCACGCGCCGTTGGCTGCACGACAGCGCCGGCAATCTCGTCGAGAAGGATGACTTCAACCAGGCGCGCGTCTGCTTTGCCTACGACGACAGACATCGGCAGACCCGGCGCGTCGAGGGGCTGAGCACCTCGCACACCTGCGCGGGCACGCTCGCCGAGGATGCGGCGCTGCCCGAGAGCGCCCGCAAGTTCAGCCGGCAGTGGCACCCGGACTGGCGGTTCGAGACACGGCGTGCCGAGCCCGGCCGCATCGTGATCCGCATCTACAACGGCCAGCCCGATCCGTTCAACGGCCAGGCACCGGCGCGCTGCGCGCCGGCCGACGCGCTGCTGCCCGACGGCAAGCCGATCGCTGTGCTGTGCAAGCAGGTCGTGCAGTCCACCAACGATGGTGA
>NZ_JBFUCB010000544.1:0-4180 GCF_056405435.1 Rhizobacter sp. P1_G5
GGGGTAGGACGCGCGGCCTGATCTGTAAACCCTTGCAAAGCAGATTCCCCAGACCGTGGCCAAGTTGTTAGAGATTTCAGCTTCGCGTGGTCCGAAATCTGTTAGTTGCACCCCTGGGGTAAACCCGGCCTGTCTTGACATCCTCGCTCCTCACAAACGATCCGTTATTCGTGAGAAATTGTAGCGCCATGATTCGGCGAAATTGAATGAAATGAGCGATGCGCGGTGGCTATTGTTGTTGGACGCCCCCTCGATCTTCGAGGACAAAGTGCGAATTCAGTTGCTTGCCAAGTTGGCCACTGCACCTGACAGCTAGGCAGCGGTTGTGGTCGGTCGCTTCGAGCTATCGACCGGCCGCATGCAGCTTCAATGCGGTCGCTGCAATGCTCCGGAGATAGCCAATCTATCGATGTAGCGACGCTGCCCCGAGGGCGCTCAACGTGCTGTGCCGCCAGTGGAGGCCCGGTGGCGTTGACTGTCCGCTGTGCGGCCGTGATGCCGCGACTTAAATCCTCTGCCTCTTCGACTTCTTGAGCTCCTTGAGCTTCACAGTCCCGTTCTGCGCCTGAACACCCAACCGCTTCGCCTTCTTCAACATCAACTCAAAATCACCAACGTAGGTGGCGTGCCAGTCTGGTTCGATCTTCTGCTCCAGGGTCTGGTACAGAAGGCGCGAGAATTTGCCCGTGTGGCTGCCTTTGCGTGGCACCGCGAAGACACCGTGCGCGAAGTCATTGCGCACGGCAGCCCCCTTTCCGACCGCCTTCGCAAGCGCATCGAGTTCACTTCTCAAGCAAGCGTCAGGCACCCATAGATTGCCAGCGTTTGCGATCTGACCGACCAGCTCGCTCAAGTTTCTGAGATCACGCCCATGCAACAGCAGGTTCTGGGCAGCCCTGGTCAATCCCAGGCTCTCACGGATGATGACCTTGAGCTGGTATTCGATGAAGGCCCATCGATTGATGAGCTCACCAATCTTCGTCCGGATTTCGTCCGGAACGTCGTCGCCCGACAGTGAGGACGCTCGGAGAAGCGGAATGTCGGATTCTTCTGGCATTGCAGCAGCACCCAAGATTGAATGAGGTATGACCTATCTCAGACTCATTCTGGAACCCCTACGAAGCAGATTAGAAGTCGGTGTGACTGCCTGCCTGCACCTCCTCACAGGTTGCGTCTCAGGTCAGAGAATCTCGACCACTTCGTCCCTTTCAAACCAGCCACTGTTGTCCTTGATGTGAGTGATGGCCGCTGCCGGCTGCCCCGACCACAGCACGAGCGCCAGCGATTCGCGCGCTCGACTGCAAGTGACATACAGGAGCCGAAGGCTGCGATCAATGGTGGTCTCCTTACCTTCTTTTTGATTGGCCAAGTCTGTGTCACTCAGTTCTTTGCCGCCGAAAAGTTTGTCGTACGAGATCAGAAAACCTCCGGCCTGGCTGTCGTCCATGACGACCATCACGTGGCTAAACTCAGAACCTTTCACAACTTGGTGAGTAGCGAGCTCGGTGTCTCCGGCGAGATAACGGCGGTACAAGCCCAGTTCCGCCCACGGTGCAGCGAAGAGCGCACACCAGCCGCGACGCATGCGCTGCTGTGTCGTCTCCTTCTCCTTGCTGCGGGGCACCGGAGTAGGCGGAGGCGGGCTCTTGTCGGCGAACGCCTCAGCAAGTCGCGGGTGTACCGTGAAGAGGCCCGCAGCCAAGACCGGCTCGATGACCTCGAACACGGTTGAGCCAGGCGCGACTGAAGCCTTGGCAAACGCCTGCGTGGCTTGGAGCATCTCTGCCGTGCGAACGCGGCGCCCCGCGGTGTCGGCCGGCAGGAATTCAAGGCTGCCGCTGCGCCTCAGCACATCGGACGCTGCCGACTCATGGATCGTGCCGTTCACGCGAACACAAGCCTGGAGCTGGATCAGCTCATCCAATAGCAGCTTGACGGCAGCTGGTCCGTTGTTCTCGCCGCTACCGACAGGCGCCGCAGCATTGGGATCGATCAGGTCCATCGCTTCGTAGACCGTCAAAAAGCCACCTCGAGCCGCGACGAGCTTGTGCTCGAGCGCCARCAACTGGTAGTGGCCGGCGCTCCAAGCATCCGCTTGATCCGGCACCACCATCTGCGTCGCGCACCAACGCTCGCGCGCCCGCTTTTCTTCAGGAGACAAGGTCGCGTCCCCGATGAATAGGCGAACCACCCCGCCGGCCTTCTCTGTTCGTGCGTGCTGCTTGACGCCAGCTGTCGACTGCGTGCGACCTTGCAGCTTCGACGCCCAGATGTTGTTGATGAGGTCCACGATGCGACGTCGGCTTCGGTGATTCATCTGCAATTCCGGCTTGGCCCAATCCGGCGGCACCAAGTCCGGCAAGTCCGCGTGACCGTGCGCATATATTCGTTGTCGGTGGTCCCCCAGCAAGCCCAGGGTCAAGCCTCCATCACGTCGGGCAGCGATCTCCATCAACGCATCGAGCACACCCTTCATGGTGTCCTGTGACTCGTCGATGAGGACGATGGGATGGCGGTCGCGCAGAATGGTCCTGAGCGTCGGTCGATTCAGCAGGAGCCACGCCGTCGCATCGAGTACATGCGTGTGCTGGATCGCGCCGGGACCGAACGTATTGCGATCCGGGTGGTAGATGAACTTAGGGGCCTTGCCGATCTCGTCGATCTCGGCCTCAATCTCAGCAAACTCCTCCAGATCGGCCTCGCTCGCGCCACGCTTCTTGGCAGCCGCCTTGGCGCACTTCCTCTCGAGCTCGGCCTTCTTGAGCACGATCAGCGCCTCTCGGATGTCGTCGTTGAACCCTGCGATCAGTTCCCAGCAGAACGAGTGAATCGTCGAGACGCTCACTAGGTCGTTGTCGCCCAGACGCCCGTTGATCACTGCGACCGCATTTTTGGTGTACGTGACAACCCGGATGGACCGGCCGATCATGCGCAGTCGCCGTGAGAGTTTTCCGCCCGCCTCATGAGGCACAACGCCCGTGAGGCGGCGAAGGACTTCGACGAGAGTTCTCGTCTTGCCAGAGCCCGCACCGGCAAAGAGGAAGAAGCTGCGGGGAGGCTGTTCCGTCAAATAGCCACAGATCTCTTCGACGACGCCGGCGTCACGCTCATTTCCCTCGCGAATCGCGATTGGGCTCATAGCACCGCGTCCATGGTCGGCTCGAGTTGGGCCTGCAGCCAGTCCAGGGCATTCGCAATGTACTTGGGGCAGTCAATGTTCTCGCCGCTTGCCACGTTCTCGAAGATGCTCGCCGCAAAGTCGCCCTTGTTGAAGGATTTGTGCATCAGCGTGTGGAGCGCAGAGGCCATGCCCGGATGGTCCGGCGCCGCCGCAACCTTAGTGGCTACCGCACCCAGGGCACCGGTGGGCGGGTCGACGGGCTTGCCGGCCTTGTCGACTTTGGTCTTCAGACCCTTGAACCAGTCGATGTTGCCCAGGATGAGAGAGTCTTCGAAGGTGCTCGGCCAGACATTGCTGGCTTGCGGTACCGGCAGCTGCCAGGCGAATCGAACCGTGCAGTCGCCATGGACCCACGTCAGCTGCTCAGGCTGGGGCGCTTTGAAGTCATCCAGGTTCTCAAGCTGCGGATGCCATTTGCGCAGCGTCGCATTGCCGCAGAACAACCCGCCCTGGCCGACATTGGCCACTGCCGTGTAGAGCTTCTTGCCCTTGTCACTCACGGACTCCTCGACTGGGTCAATGTCGGTGATGACAACTGTGGGGATGCGCAGGTGTTCGACCAAGGGCTTCAGCCTGTGCGCATGGCTGCCGCCGATGTCCAGGAACGACACGTACCGCCGGTTGAGTGCTTCATAGTCGCGTTCGATAAACAGCGGCACCAGCATTCGCTCGGCGACACCTTCCACGAAGATGGCGGCATTGGCAAACAGCAGATCGGTGTGCTGGACGCGGAAGTAGCGCTCGGCGAACTTGCGGGTCACTTCGTCGCTTCCGAAGACCAACCCGAGGTTGACCACCTCCGTCGTGGGCATCGCATGGTCAGCCGTCTTCGGGATGCGCCGGACATAGCGCAGTCGGTGGAAGTTCTCCGCATGAGCGAGGTGGCTYGAATGGGTACTGATCAGCAACTGGCTCTTCAGTGCCGTGGCGTCCTGGTCAGTTGGGCTGATGAGTTTGTGCGCCTTGGCGGGGAAGATGCGCTGCACCTGGACATGCAGG
>NZ_JBFUCB010000545.1:0-4174 GCF_056405435.1 Rhizobacter sp. P1_G5
GCGGCGGCTCCCACAGCTCGAGGCGATGGCCCTCCGGATCCAGCACCCAGCCGAACTTTCCGTACTCGGACTCGTCGACCTTGTCGTCCACCGCGCAGCCTTCGGACCGCAATGCGGCGAGCAGCGCGTGAAGGTCATGCACCCGGAAGTTGATCATGAAGCTCGCCGTGCTCGGAGCGAAGTACGAGGTGTCTTCCTTGAACGGACTCCAGGTCGTGGTGCCGGTGCCCATCGGGTTGTCGGGCGTGACCCACTTGAAAGCGACTCCGCCCCAGTCCGCCACCTCCAGCCCGAGGTGCTTGCGATACCACTCGCCGAGCGCCTTCGGATCCTTGGACTTGAAGAAGATGCCGCCGATGCCGGTCACGCGCTTCATGATGTGCCCCTTTGCTGGCGATGGAGTTTGACACGAGCGGGAATCACGACCGGTGCTCGCACGGCGCGCGGGTGATGAACAGGGCCACGGCAAGCGACAGTGTCGACGTCGTCAGCATGACGCCCAGCACCGCAACGCGGGCGTTCGATGCATCGACGACCAGGCCCGAGAGAAACGCGATGATGCCGGCGCCGGTCACGGTCACGGCGGCGGCCAGCCCCGAGGCCGTGCCGGCCAGCTGGGGGCGCAGCGACAGCACTTGCGCATTGGCCACCGGCATCGTCAGCCCGTTGCCCAGGCCCACGAACACGCAGGGGCCGAAGAACGCGAGCGGATGCGCCCAGCCTGCCGCGGCAAGCGCCAGGCCCGCGAGCAGGCCGATGGACGTGAGCGCGCGGCCCGCGAGGATCAGCCTGGTGGCCGCGTGGCGTGCGCCGATGCGCCCGACCACGTAGCTGCCGACGATGAAGCCGGCAGGAACCATCCCCATGTGAAGGCCCAGCGCCGTGCTCGATGTTTCACCCAGCTGTGCCGCCACCAGGGGCGCTCCGCCCAGAAAGACATACAGCGTTCCAATGGCGAAGGCCATGCAAAGCGAACAGGCCCAGAACTGCATCGAGCGGCTCAATTCGGCATAGCCTTTCAATTGCAGTGCGACGGACTGGGTGCGGTGGTGGTTGGTTTCCTTCAGCTGGAACGCCACCAGGTACAGCCCCGCGAGCCCGAGTGCTGCGAACGCGATGAAGTTGGCGCGCCAGCCGAAGTGGGCATCGAGCAATCCGCCGAACGTGGGCCCGATCATCGGCGCCACGGCCCATGCCGACGAGACGTAGCCGATCCGGCTTGCGGCCTGGCCCTCGTGGGAGGTGTCTCGAATGGCGGCGAGCGACACGACGTATCCGGCGATGACGCTGCTCTGGAGCAACCGGCATCCCAGGAAGGTGACGATGTCGTTGGCCAGGCTGCAGCCGATCGATGCCATCGTGAAGATCGCCAGCGCGAGCAGCGCGACGGGCTTGCGCCCGAACCCGTCGGAGAGCGCACCCGCGATCAGGTGCGTGACGGCGGTGGCCACCGCATACCCCGCGATGGCGACATTGACGAGCGCGAAGTCGGCGTGAAGATCCCTGGCGATGGTCGGCAACGACGGCACGAACATGTTGATGGGCAGGACGGCCAGCGCGGAAAGGGGAACCAGGACCGAAAGGCGAGGGGAGGCCTGTGATGGCATGGCGGCTGGACTCCGTGGATGGACCGAGGGGCGGAGGGCCGTGCGGTTGGCGCGACCTGGGTCTGCTCGTGCTGGGTCAAACAGGAGTCATGCGTCGTCGGGCCTGGTGAAGCCGGCGACGTGAAGGCGGGCAGCTTGTCGGCTGCCCGGGTGGGGCGATGTTAGCGAACCGGCGAGCGGCCGTGTGCAGTCAGGCCGGGCTCGATCGCAGCCCGTAGACCTTGTCGCCCACGAAGAGGTACTCGACCCGCATCACCGCATCGCCCTTTTCATCGGCGCCGGTGTAGCCGATGGCGGAGACGCGCGCACCCGGGCGGATCTCGGCGACCTTCCAGGCTTCCATGCGGGTGAGCGGGGCGAGCTCCAGCTCCCAGCGCCGGTCGCTGCGCCTGGGCAGCGTGGCCTTGGCGAGCAGGGCGGGGCCGTCGACGGCGGCACTCTGCGCCGGCAGCGTGCGCCGGGCCAGGTCGGCCGGCAGCTTGAGGCCGGCGGGCAGCTCGATGATCAACTCGGCATGCGGGTTCTGCCACTTGCTGGTGACCACGGTCCCTTCGAGGTACAGCGGGCGGTCCTGGTCGAAGCTGCCCCACCCATGGTGGGCCGACGCGGGGCGCACGATCCAGGGGGCGATGGCGGCGAGAACGGCGAACTGGCGGCGGCTCAACGRCATGGCGGTCTCCGGTGGGTGAAGAAGATGAACGAAGCGGGCGGTGGTCAATAGGCGATCCAGCGGCCGCAGACCACCACGGCGAGCCAGAGGCCAGTGGACACCAGCATCTGTAGCCGTGCCGCCGAGTCGAGTTTGCGCAGCGAGCCGCGCAGATGGAACGCGGCGGCGTTGACCCCTGCGAGCGCCAGCAGGCCCATCTTGACGACGARGGCGCGGTTGCCGAGCAGTTCGTCGGGCTGCGTGGCGAACATCAGCAAGCCGCTCGCGGCCGCGAGCGAGAAGCCGGCGAGCGCCAGCGTGAGCGACAGCCGGGCCAGCGCGGGGACGGGCAGGGCGGCGGCGCGGCCGAACACGCGCACCTCGAGCGCGATCAGGTTGCCCAGCAGCAGCGCGATGCCGACGATGTGCGCGACCTCGAGCGTGGGGTAGGCCCAGGGGGTGGTCTTCAGGAAGGTGAACATGGGTCTTCAGCCTGGAAGTATGCGGGCGCTACACTCCGGCTGCCCATGGCACGCCGTTCCGCCCTCCGCCTGACGACCACGCTCTTCGTGGTGCTCTCGCTGCTGTTTTCACAGCTTGCGTTGGYGAGCTACGCCTGCCCGGGACAGGGCGACGCCGAAGCGATGGCTGCGATGATGGCCGCGGGTCAGCCGTGCGAAGGCATGGACCGGGAGCAACCCGTGCTGTGCCACCAGCACGCCGCGGGCACGGCCCAGTCGTTCGAAGCCGTCAAGCTTCCCGCAGCGACGCTGCCGGTTGTCGTCCAGGTGCTCGAGTTGCCCGTGGTGCTCGATGCCGCAGAGGCCATCGCATTGCCGATGGCCGCCACTGCGCAGACCCGTCCTCCGCCCGACCCCCTCTTCCTGTCCACGCTCAGGCTTCGCGTCTGACCCCTCCGTCAACTGACCGGCGCTGGTGCGGCTTGCCCGTTCGCCAGCAAACAGCCCGTTTGCTTTCGGAGTTCCCATGTTCACCCATCCCCTGCGCGCGGCCGCCTTGGCCGCGGCCCTGCTGCCGGCCCTGGCCGCCGCGGCACCTCTGACGCTCACCCAGGCGCTCGACCTGGCCCTGCAGCGCTCCGAAGCCGTTCGGTCGGCACGTGCCGGCGTCGCCAGTGCTTCGGAAACGGCCCGCGCAGCGGGTCAGCTTCCCGACCCGACGCTGCGCGCCGGCGTCGACAACCTCCCCGTGACGGGTGCAGACCGCCTCGGCACGACCCGCGACTCGATGACCATGAAGCGCATCGGCATCGGCCAGGAGTGGGTGTCGGCCGAGAAGCGCGCTGCACGCCAGGCTGCGGCCGACGCCACGATCGGCCGGGAGCTCGTTTCGGCCCAGGCCACGGCGGCCGAGGTTCGCCTGCAGACGGTGCTCGCCTACCTCGACGCCTATTTCTGCGGCGAGGCGCTCAAGCTCACGACGCTGTCGGAGCACCACGTCCACGAAGAGTTGGAGGCCGCCAAGGGGCGGCTGTCCTCGTCCGCCGGCAGCAGCCAGGAGGTGCTGGCCTCGACCGGCGCTCAGGGCATGGCCGAGGACGAGTCGGCGCAGGCGAGGCAGCAGCAGGGCGCCGCACGCGTGTCCCTCGAGCGCTGGGTCGGCATCCCGGTGGACGAGCTCGCGGTTCCGGTGGAACCGGCCGCTGTCGACGAGCGAGCCTTCATCGAAGCCCACCCGACGGTCCTGCTGGCGCAACGCGACGTGGAGCTGGCTCGACAGGACGCTGCCGTCGCCGCCAGCAACCGCGGGCCGAACTGGTCCTGGGAGGTCTCCTACGCCCAGCGCACCGGCTATGCCGACATGGTGTCCTTCGGCGTGAGCATCCCCTTGCCGGTGGCGCCCGCTGAACGCCAGGACCGCGAGACCGCTGCAAGACTGGCCTTGATCGAGAAGGCCG
>NZ_JBFUCB010000546.1:0-4173 GCF_056405435.1 Rhizobacter sp. P1_G5
GCCCTCGCGCGCCAGCGCCGCCAGGCGGCGCGGCGCGAGCTGGCCGTGCACGCCGTCGGTGGTCAACACGAACAGGTCGCCGGTCTGCAGCTCGGCCTGCAGGTAGTCGACGCGCACGCCGTCGTCCAGGCCGATCGCGCGGGTCAGGCGGCCGCGCTGGTCGGGGTGGTCGAAGCCGTGGTCCTGCGTCAGCTGTACCAGCTCATCGCCACGCAGCAGGTGGGCGCGGGTGTCGCCCACGTGCGCCAGCGTGAAGCCGTGGCCGCGCAGCACGAGGGCGGTCAGCGTCGTCATGCCCATCGCGTCGTGCGCGCTGCGCTGGCGGCGCCGGTTGTGGTCGACCAGCCAGCGGTTCTGCGCGGCGATCACGCGGTCGAGGATGGCGGTGGCATGCCAGGTGTCGGGCGCCGCGAAGTAGTCCTGCACGACGCTCATCGCGGTGGTCTGCGCCGCTTCGAGGCCGAGGCCGCCGGACGACACGCCGTCGGCGATCGCCGCGATCAGCCCGCGCGCGGCGTCGTCGCCCTCGGGCACCAGGCAGGCGGCGAAGTCCTCGTTGCGCGGACGCGGGCCCGCGAGGCTGAAGTGGCCGATCTCGACGTCAAAGCTCATCAGGAAACCTTCGTGCTACGCACGCCGGTATGTGCCCTTGGGGCGGCCCGGCGGGCACATGGTCCGCGAGCGTAGCGCGTATCCCGTTGGCACCCCCTTTGCTTTTATCGCTGCGCAAGCGGCTGGAACTGGAGCGTGTGATGAAGAAGATGAAACTCGTGATGGTGGGCAACGGCATGGCCGGGGTGCGCACGCTGGAGGAACTGCTGAAGATCGCGCCCGACCTGTATGACATCACCGTCTTCGGGGCCGAGCCGCACCCGAACTACAACCGCATCCTGCTGAGCCCGGTGCTGGCCGGCGAGCAGACGCTCGACGAGATCGTGCTGAACCCGCTGAGCTGGTACGAGGAGCACGGCATCACGCTGCACCTGGGCAAGAAGGTGGTCGACGTGGACCGGCGCAACCGCGTCGTGCGCGCGGCCGACGGCACCGAGGAGCGCTATGACCGGCTGCTGGTCACGACCGGCTCGAACCCGTTCATCCTGCCGATCCCCGGCAAGGACCTGGAGGGGGTGATCGCCTACCGCGACATCGCCGACACCAACACGATGATCGAGGCCGCCACTCGCTACAAGCACGCGGTGGTGATCGGCGGCGGGTTGCTGGGGCTGGAGGCCGCCAACGGGCTGATGCTGCGCGGCATGCAGGTCAGCGTGGTGCACGTGGCGCCGTGGCTGATGGAGCGCCAGCTGGACGACACCGCCGGCAAGCTGCTGCAGAAGTCGCTGGAGGCGCGCGGGCTGAAGTTCCTGATCGGCGCGAACACGCAGGCGCTGATCGGCGACCGCGAGGCCGGCAAGGCGGGCCGCGTGATGGCGGTGCAGTTCAAGGACGGCACCGAGGTGCCGGCCGACCTGGTGGTGATGGCGGCCGGCATCCGCCCGAACACCGAGCTGGCCGAGAAGATCGGCCTGCATTGCAACCGCGGCATCGTCGTCACCGACACGATGCAGACGGTGACCGACCCGCGCATCTACTCGGTCGGCGAGTGTGCGGCGCACCGCGGCATCGCGTACGGGCTGGTGGCGCCGCTGTTCGAGCAGGGCAAGGTGTGCGCGACGCACCTGGCGGAGTTCGGCATCGGCCGCTACACCGGCTCGCAGACCTCGACCAAGCTGAAGGTGACCGGCATCGACCTGTTCTCGGCCGGCAACTTCATGGGCGGGGCCGACTGCGAGGAGATCGTGATGAGCGATCCGTTCGGCGGCGTCTACAAGAAGCTGGTGATCAAGGACGACAAGCTGGTCGGCGCCTGCATGTACGGCGACACGGTGGATGGCAGCTGGTACTTCAAGCTGCTCAGAGAGGGCCGCACGATCTCCGACATCCGCGACAAGCTGATGTTCGGCGAGTCGAACATCGGCGACACCGGGCATGAAGGCCACAACAAGGCGGCCGCGATGGCCGACAGCGACGAGGTCTGCGGCTGCAACGGCGTCACCAAGGGGACGGTCTGCAAGGCCATCAAGGAGAAGGGCCTGTTCACGCTGGAGGAGGTGCGCAAGCACACGAAGGCGAGTGCGTCGTGCGGCTCGTGCACCGGGCTGGTCGAGCAGCTGCTGATGTTCACTGCGGGGGGCGACTACTCGGCGACGCCGAAGAAGAAGGCGATGTGCGGCTGCACCGACCACAGCCACCAGGAGGTGCGCGACGTGATCCGCAACGAGAAGCTGCTGTCGATCGCATCGGTGTACCAGACGCTGGCGTGGCGCACGCCGAACGGCTGCTCGAGCTGCCGGCCGGCGGTGAACTACTACCTGATCAGCACCTGGCCGAAGGAGGCGCAGGACGATCCGCAGTCGCGCTACATCAACGAGCGCAGCCACGCCAACATCCAGAAGGACGGCACCTACAGCGTGATCCCGCGCATGTGGGGCGGCGAGACGACGGCGGATGAACTGCGGCGCATCGCCGATGCGGTGGACAAGTACAAGATCCCGACCGTCAAGGTGACCGGCGGCCAGCGCATCGACCTGCTGGGCGTGAAGAAGGAGGACCTGGTCAACGTCTGGAAGGACATCGGCATGYCCTCGGGCCATGCGTATGCGAAGGCCTTGCGCACGGTGAAGACCTGCGTGGGTTCGGAGTGGTGCCGTTTCGGCACGCAGGACAGCACGCAGATGGGCAAGGACCTGGAGCGTGCGCTGTGGCGGATGTATGCRCCGCACAAGGTSAAGYTKGCGGTGAGCGGCTGCCCGCGCAACTGYGCSGAGTCSGGCATCAAGGAYGTCGGCRTSATCGGCGTCGAYTCGGGCTGGGAGATSTAYRTSGSCGGCAACGGCGGCATCAAGACSGAGGTGGCSCATTTCTTCGTGAAGCTGAAGACGGCCGAGGAGGTGCTGGAGTACAGCGGTGCGTTCCTGCAGCTGTACCGCGAGGAAGGCTGGTACCTGGAGCGCACGGTGCACTGGATCGGGCGTGTGGGCCTCGACTACGTGAAGAAGAAGATCCTCGACGATGCCGAAGGCCGCGTGGCGCTGTGGGAGCGATTGAAGTTCTCGCTCGATGGCGAGCCCGATCCGTGGTTCGATTTCGACAAGGCGCGGGTCGACACCCGGCAGTTCACGCCGGTTGCAGCAGCACTGGGAGAAGCACGATGAGCCAGTGGCAAGCCATTTGTCGCGTTGACGACATCCCGGTGCTGGGCTCGCGCCGCGTGGCGCGTGATGTGGGCGTTGACGTCGCGATCTTCCGCAACGACCAGGACGAGGTGTTCGCGCTGCTCGACCGCTGCCCGCACAAGGGCGGCCCGCTGAGCCAGGGCATCGTGTTCGGCAAGAGCGTCGCGTGCCCGCTGCACAACTGGACGATCGGGCTGGACGACGGGTGTGCCCGGGCGCCTGACGACGGTTGCACGCCGAGGTTTGCGGTGCACGTGTCGAATGGCGTGGTGCACCTCGATGCCGTCGAGTTGGCACAGCATGCGATCGATCTCGTTCGGCCTGTGGCGGGTCCGAAGGTCATTCCGGTGGTGGTGGGCTGATGGCTCCGTCGGCGCGGCAAAGGCGCGGGTGGGCAGGCTGTGGCTCGCCGGCCGGTGCGGTCCTCGCCCCGGGGGGGCGAGGACTGCCCTCCGCTGACTGCTTTCACGGCCCGTCGCCGAAACTCCCGCCACTCACTTCGTTCGTTGTGGTCAAACAGTCGGCGACAGTCAGTTCACGAAGCGTGCTGGCGCACGCGGGCCAAGAAACCAGCCAGCTCCGGCGCCCCGTCCTGATTGGCGCTCCACAGCCTGCCCACCCGCGCCTTTGTGGCACCACCGTGCTCCTTCGGGGGGTAACAAGCGAACAARTGAAGGTKRATCCCCGGGTTGTCACCCGGGCTACGTGTAGCCCGGATGCAGCGCAGCGGAATCCGGGGTTCAACCCTCACTTCAAATACCCTCGAACACGAACCGTCGGCTCCTCGCGGCGGGCGGTAGGCCCGTGGGGGGCGATTTCTGAGGCGACGAAGAAGATCGGCTTCGGGGGTGGCGTGCGCAGCACGCTTCGTAGACTGACTCATCGCCACTGTTTGACCACAACGAACGAAGTGAGTGGAGGGAGTTTGGCGATGCAC
>NZ_JBFUCB010000547.1:0-4164 GCF_056405435.1 Rhizobacter sp. P1_G5
ATCCACGCCCTCATCGCGCACCCTCCAGCGACGGCAGCGGCGGATCGGCCGGCTTGCCGCGCAGCAGCGATTCAGGGTGGCGCTGCAGGTAGTCGGTCAGCACGCGCAGCGATTGCGCGGCCCGTTGCAAGYCGGTCATCGTCTGCTCCACATTGCGTTGCACCGGCGCGTCCGGGTCGAGCAGGTTGCGGTCGAACTTGCCGAGCGAGCCCTGCAACGCATCGAGCGTCTTGCGCACCTCGGCCAGCGACTGCTGCGCCTCGGGCGACAGCTTCGCGATCGCCTCGCGCGCCTGCGCCAACRTCGCCCGCAGGTCGCGGCCGATGTCGTCGAACGGCACCTTGTTGATCTTCGCGACGATCTCGGCGATCTGCGGCTGCACGTCGGACAGCGTGCCCGGCACCGTCGGCACCTGCGGCACGCCGTCGGCCATCACCAGCGCGGCCGGCTTGCTTTTCGGGATGAAATCCAGCGCCACGTACATCTGCCCCGTCAGCAGGTTGCCGGTGCGCAGCTGCGCACGCACGCCGTTCTCGACCAGCCGCCGGAACAGCTGGACGTTCCGCTCGGCCCGCTCGCTCGCGTCGCCACCACGGCCCTCGACCAGCGCCCCGCGCACCGCGCCCAGCCGCAGCGGGTGCACGTCGGCCGTGACCTCCATCGGATACCGCTTGCGCTGCGCGTCGTAGCCGGGGCGGATCGCACGCACCTCGCCGATCTCGACACCGAGGAAATCGATCGGCGCACCCACCGACAGCCCGCGCACCGATTGGTCGAACACGAACTTCAGCCGCATCGGCGGGCCGTCCGGCGGCGAGATCGCGGCCTTTCGGTTGCTGAACAGCCAGAAGCGGGCACCCGGCGCAGCCTCGGCCTCGTCCTTCGCGTTCGGCGTCGCGAGCTCCGAGTGCTCGAACGCGACACCGCCCGCGATCACCGACGTGAGCGCCTGCGTGTCCACCGTCAATCCGCTCGCGTTCAGCGTGAAGTCGAATCCGCTCGCGTTCCAGAAGCGCGAGCGGTTGTTGACCAGCCGCTCGTACGGCGCCTCGACGAAGATCTGCACCAGCAGCTCGTCCTTCTCGGCATCGAGCGTGTAGCCCACGACACGGCCCACGCGCGTGCGGCGGTAGAAGATCGGCGAGCCGACATCCAGCGAACCCAGGTCGGGCGCGCGCAGCACGAAGCTGCGGCCCGGCTCGCCGCGCAGCACGAAGGGCGGCACCTCGAGCCCGACGAAGGACTTGCGGTCCTCGGTCGACACGCCGGCATCGGCACCGATGTACGCGCCCGACACCAGCGTCGCCAGGCCGCTGATGCCGCCCACGCCGATGCGCGGCCGCACGACCCAGAAATTGGTGTCTTCCACCGCCAGCGCCGCCGCCGAACGCGCGAGCCGCACCGAGGCGATCACGCGCTTGCGGTCCTCGCTGAGCGACACCGCATCGACGCGGCCCACCACCACCTCCTTGTAGCGCACCTCGGTCTTGCCGGCCTCCAGCCCCTCGGCGGTGCGGAACTCGATCGTGATGTGCGGACCCGCCTGCAGCAGGCTGTTGACCACCAGCGACACGCCCACCGCCAGCGCGATCAGCGGCACCAGCCACACCACCGACGGGAGCGAGCGCTTGCGGCTGACGATGGTCGGCGCGGGCGGCACGGGAAGGGGGGCCGGTGCAGGCACCGGCGTGGGCTCGGAGGGTGGGGATTCGTCAGCCATGGGCAGGGGAGGGATTGTCGTCGACCTCGTCGGGCCACAGCAGGCGCGGATCGAAGCTCGCGCTGGCCAGCATCGTCAGCACCACCACCGCGCCGAAGGCCAGCAGCCCCGGCCCCGGCTCGACGATGCCGAAGGCACCGAAGCGCACCATGCCGACCAGCAGCACGACGACGAAGACGTCGAGCATCGACCAGTGCCCCACCGCCTCGACCAGCCGGTACAGGTGGGTGCGCGGCACGCCCCGCACGCAGCTGCAGCGCTGCGCGGTGAAGGCGAGGAAGGACAGCGTCGCGATCTTCAGGATCGGCACCGCGATGCTCGCGATGAACACGATCAGCGCCAGGCCCCACGAATCGGCGTTCCACAGGTCGACGATGCCGCCGAGGATGGTGTGGCTGTCACGCCCGAACACGTTCGAGGTGATCAGGATCGGCAGCAGGTTGGCCGGCGCATACAGCAGCAGCGCGGCGGCCAGGCAGGCCCAGGTGCGCTGCAGGCTGTCGGGGATGCGCAGGTGCAGCGCGCTGCCGCAGCGCGGGCAGGCGATGTCGTCATGGTCGTCCGGCAGGCCGGCATCGATGCGTTGCGACACCAGCCCGCAGGCGCCGCAGTTGTAGAGGCGGGCACAGCGCGCGTTCATCGGGTCGCCGCCTCGCCAGGGTCGGGTTGCGCGGGGCCGGCTTGCTGTTCGGCCTGCCACTCGCTGCCCAGCTGCCACAACCGGTGCAGCCCGGCGGCGCTGCTTGAAGTGAGCAGCACCGTCAGCACGCCGTAGGCGAACAGGGCCGGCCCCGGCACCACGCTCGCGAGCCCGGCGCTGCGCACCACGGCCACCAGCGCGCCCAGCATGAACACCTCGACCATGCTCCAGCGCGTGGCGAAGCGCAGCAGCCGCATCGCCGGCATGAACCCTTGCGGCAGGCGGCGCCGCGTCATCGGCCACAGCAGGTACAGGCGCAGCGCGATCACGATGAACGGAAACACCATGGCCGTCGCGCCGGCCAGCATCGCGCCGAGCGGCTGGCCGGCCTCCCAGGTCTGCCACAGCGCCTCGGGCAGCGTCACCGGATCGGGCGATCCGCGCACCGAGATCCAGACCAGCGGCGTCAGGTTGCCGATCACGAAGCACACCAGGCCGCCGATCGCGAGTGCCAGCAGCCCGGGCAGCGACACCCGGTGGCCGCGGCCGAGCAGCGCGCGGCAGCGCCGGCAGTGCGCGGTCTCGCCGGGCTGCAGCGGCACGCGCTGGTGCACCGCGTCGCACTGCTCGCAGATCACCAGGTCGTGGCGAGGGCACAGCACCGCGGGGGCGTCGGCTCCCGCATCGACGGCCTCGGCGGGCAGGTCGGCGGTGGGAACCGGGCGGGAGGCGGTGGAGTCGGTCATTCAGGCGGAAGCTACGGCGAAGGCCGATCGTAGGGAGGGATGGGCAGCGAGTGTGTAGGACGACGGCGGATTCGTGGCTACCCCTTCAGGCGACGGTACACCGTGTTGCGGGCCACGCCGAGCTGCCGTGCGGCCAGCGAGACATTGCCGCCGGCCGCCGCGACGGCGCGGCGGATCGCATCGGTCTCCAGCGCTTCGAGCGTCGGCGGAGCCTCGGCAGCCGTGGGTGCCAAGCCCGCCGGCAGCGCGACCGGCGACAGCGTGGCCTGCGAGACCAGGCTCGCCGCCGACCAGAACACCGGCCACTGGAACACCGCCCGCACGTGCAGCGRCGCCCCCGCCGCCGGGCCGAGCACCGGGCGCAGCGTGAGCGGCGCGTCGCCATGCCGGCGGCCGTGGTCGGCGAAGGCACCGACCCCCAGGCCCAGCAGCCCCTCCAGCCCCAGCATGCGCAGCGCGCCGATGCTCAGGCCGAGTTGTGCGAGCGCGCTGCGGTTGGCGCCGAGGATCGCGCCGTCGGGGTCGACCGCGAGCAGCCCTTCGCGCACGGTGCCGATGCAGGCCGGTTCGGCATGGAAGTGCAGCCGCAGCCCGTTGCGGAAGCGGTCGGCGAAGCACTGGTTCTCGATCATCCGCGCCGACAGGTCGACCAGCGCCAGCGTGTGCGGGTGGTACGAGCGCTGGTCGCCGCTCACGTCGAGCACACCCATCACCCGGCCGGCATGGTCGAAGATCGGCGCGGCCGAGCAGGTGAGGAAACGGTGGGCGCGCAGGAAATGCTCGTCGCCGTGCACCAGCGTCGGCGCCTCGGTGAAGAGGGCGGTGCCGACCGCGTTGGTGCCCTTGTTCGGTTCCGACCAGTTCACGCCGGGCGAGAGCGCGACCTGCTGCGCGCGTTCGAGGAAGGAGTCGTCGCCGAAGCTGTGCAGGATGCCGCCGTTCGGATCGGTCAGCGCGACCATGCTGTGCGACGAGGCGATCTGCTCGAACAGCAGCTCCATCACCGGCGTCGCCTGCTCGTGCAGCCGGCGGTGGCGTTCGCGCGATTCCTGCAGCCG
>NZ_JBFUCB010000548.1:0-4154 GCF_056405435.1 Rhizobacter sp. P1_G5
TCGGCAGCGTGGCCATCATCCTCGCGCTGGTCGGCTGGACCGGCATGTACCGGCAGGTGCGGGCCGAGTTCCTGAAGCATTCGGTGCGCGAATACGTGCGCTCGGCCGAGGCGATCGGTGCGTCGGCGGCGTCGCGCATGTTCCGGCACATCCTGCCGAACATCAGCCACGTGATCCTGGTGCGCATGTCGCTGCTGGTGGTGGGCTTCATCAAGTTCGAGGTGATCCTGTCGTACCTCGGGCTGGGCGTCGGTGTCGACGACGTGTCGTGGGGCACGATGCTGGCCGAGGCGCAGAGCGAGCTGATCCTCGGCTACTGGTGGCAGCTGGTGGCGGCGACCGCGTTCATGGCGGTGTTCGTGACGGCGTTCTCGCTGTTCGCCGATGCGTTGCGCGATGCGCTGGATCCGAAGCTGCGGGGACTGGAATGAGCCTGTTGACGATCAAGGACCTGCGCGTGTCGTTCCGCGTGGGCCACGAGGGTGGGGTGGTGCAGCGTACGCAGGCCGTGGGCCGTGAGATCGACGGGCAGTCGGTCGGCGTCAGCTTCGACGTGCCGGAGAACACCACGGTGGCGCTGGTCGGCGAGTCGGGCTCGGGCAAGAGCGTGACCGCGATGTCGATCCTGAACCTGCTGCCGAGCAATGCCGAGCGGCAGGGCGCGATCGGCTTCCTGGGCCGCGACCTGCTGGCCGCGACGCTGCCCGAGCTGCAGGCGCTGCGCGGCAAGGACATCGCCTGCGTGTTCCAGGATCCGATGAGCTCGCTGAACCCGGTGTTCACCGTCGGGCAGCAGCTGGTGGAGCCGCTGGTGCGCCACCTGGGGCTCTCGCGCAAGCAGGCGCTGGCGCGTGCCGAGGCGCTGCTGGTCGAGGTGGGCCTGCCGGAGCCGAAGCGGCGGCTGGCGGCCTATCCGCATGAACTGTCGGGCGGACAGCAGCAGCGCGTGATGATCGCGATGGCGCTGTCGTGCGAGCCGAAGCTGCTGATCGCCGACGAGCCGACGACGGCGCTCRACGTGACGATCCAGCGCCAGATCCTGGAACTGCTCGCGAAGCTGAAGACGCAGCACCGCATGAGCATGCTGTTCATCACGCACGACCTGGGCGTGGTCGGCGAGATTGCCGACCAGGTGGTGGTGATGCGCCAGGGCACGGTGCGCGAGCAGGGATCGGTGGCGGAGATCTTCGCTGCGCCGCGCGACCCGTACACCAAGGCGCTGCTGGCCTGCCGGCCGACGCTTGCGCAACGCGGTGCGCGGCTGATGGTGATCGACGACCACATCGCCGGCCGCGCGGCGGCGGCACCGCCGGCACCGAAGGACGCGCTGGCGCCGATCGTGATCGATGCCAGCAACCTGACGAAGAGCTTCTGGCTGCGCAGCGGCGTGTTCGGCCGCAAGGAGTTCCGCGCGGTGAAGGGCGCGAGCTTCACGCTGCGGCGCGGGCACACGCTGGGCGTGGTCGGCGAATCGGGATCCGGCAAGACGACGATGGGGCTGACGCTGCTGCGCCTGCACGAGGTGAACGGCGGGCCGGTCGGCGGCAAGGTGATGTTCGACGGGCAGGACCTGCTGGCGCTGAGCCGGCGCGAGCTGCTGCCGATGCGCCGGCGCATCCAGGTGGTGTTCCAGAACCCGTATGCGTCGCTGAACCCGCGCTTCACGATCGGGCAGACGCTGACCGAGCCGATGGCGATCCACGGCATCGGCGCCGATGGCGCAGAGCGCGAGCAGCGCGCGCGGGCGCTGCTGAACAAGGTCGGGCTGGACGACAGCGCGATGCACAAGTACCCGCACGAGTTCTCCGGCGGCCAGCGCCAGCGCGTGGCGATCGCGCGCTGCCTGACGCTGGACCCGGAGGTGCTGGTGCTCGACGAGGCGGTCAGCGCGCTCGACGTGTCGGTGCAGGCGCAGGTGCTGAACCTGCTGAAGGACCTGCAGGACGAGCTGGGCCTCGCCTACATCTTCATCAGCCATGACCTGGCGGTGGTGCGCTTCATGGCCGACGAGGTGCTGGTCATGAAGGACGGCGAGGTCGTCGAGCAGGCGAGCGTCGCGCAGATCCTGGAGCAGCCGCAGCAGGAGTACACGAAGCGCTTGCTGGGGGCGATTCCGCGCGGCTACGGCGCCGCGAGGGCGGCGTAGCCGCCCTTCATCGGTAGCGCTTCACGATCGCCTGGTAGGAGCCGTCCGCCCTCATCTGGTCGATGGCGTCAGCGATCCGCCTGGCGATCTCCTTCGGGAAACCGTGGGATGCGGCGACCCAGGACACCTTGACCGGCCCCAGGCGGGGGCCGTACTTCAGTTCGGTGGGGTCGAAGCCGGCTTGCCGGTACACGCCGTGCGCCATCAGGTCCGTCGTCATCCACGCGCCGATGCGTCCCAGCTTCAGTTTCCGGGCATTCGTCAGGTCGTCGTCGGTTTCCTCGACATACGGCAATGCCGCATGTTCCGCCTCGTCCTTGAAGCTGGTGCCGCGGACATAGCCCACGACCAGCGTCCGCGCCTCTTCGATGGAAGAGGGCGGCGTGGCGAGGGTCACGAAGACCGTATGGAACTCCAGCACCGGTGCAACCCATTGATACTGCGCTTCGCGCCCGGGCGTGCGGGTGAACGGAATGATCAGCACGTCGTTCCCGGCCTGGGTTTCCAGTTGCGCCCGCT
The DNA here is from genome assembly GCF_056405435.1 of Rhizobacter sp. P1_G5. Classification (NCBI taxonomy): domain Bacteria; kingdom Pseudomonadati; phylum Pseudomonadota; class Betaproteobacteria; order Burkholderiales; family Sphaerotilaceae; genus Rhizobacter; species Rhizobacter sp. P1_G5. The sequence continues at coordinate 2,666 of NZ_JBFUCB010000548.1, forward strand.
GCCACGGCAGGAAACTGAACGCCGGTGAAATGCCCGCCCGCCGGCAGGCCTCGCGGACCACCTCCAGCACGACGCCGCCCGGCTGGCCGCCCGCCTGGGTCGTCAGCGGCGGGAACTCGGCAGCCACCACCCGGATGGCCTGCCCGGCCGCGCCGGACGGCACGAGCAGCGATGCCAGCAGTGCCAGCACGCCAACGCCCTGGATCGTCGTTCTTCGCATGCGGGAACTCCTCTCGCTTGTCGGCTCGCTCGGCATTGTCTTAACATCGAAACGTATACACCATTTCAGTCCTCCGCTGGCAGCGCTTCATGCGCCGGAGGTCGTGCGAAGCGCGGTGGAGCAACAACCGACATGGCGTTGCGATTTCGGGTGATCCCGCGGGCCGGCAGCTTGCACAGCAAGCTGATGCTGGCGCTGGCGATCCTGGTCGCGCTGGTGGCGCTCGCTGCGGCCTATGTGCTGATCGAACGCGAGCGCGAGCGTCGGTTCCTGGAGCTGGAGGGCCGGGCCGCGCGCATTGCCGAACTGTTCAGCCGCTCGCTGGCCTACCCCCTCTGGAACGTCGACCATGCCGCGATCGACAGCCAGCTCGCGGCGCTGGCCCCCAATCCGGAGGTCGCCCAGTTCAGCGTCACGACGGTCGGCGACGGCACGGTGTCCGCGGTGACCCGGATCCAGTCGCGGGACCTGGTCAACCCGATCGTGCGCGTGCAGTCGATCGAGTACGCGCCCCCTGGCGGTGCCCGGCAGAAGATCGGGGAAGTCCGTGTCGTGCTGACGCGCGCGGTGGTCGAGGCGGCCATCGCCACGGCCCGCCGGACCATTCTCGCGCTGGTCGCCGCGATCGTGGCCGTGCTGTATGCAGCGACCTTCCTGCTGCTCAGGCGCATGGTGAGCGCGCCCATCCAACGCCTGGAGGCGACGGTGGATCGAATCGCCATCGGTGACATGGACGCGCGCTGTGCGGTCGAATCGAGCGACGAACTGGGCCGGCTGGCCCTGCGCGTCAACGCGATGGCGGACCGGCTGCGCGACTCCGCCCGGCAATTGCGCGACAGCGAGGCGACCTACCGGGGGATCTTCGAGAATTCGCTGGAGGGCATCTTTCACCTGGACCGGTCGGGGAGCCTGCATGACGCCAACGCGGCGCTGGCCCGGCTGATGGGCTACGCCACGCCCGTCGAGCTGATGGCGGCCGTGAACGATGCACCGCCCGCCCGCCGGCCCCTGTTCACGCCGGACCAGACGGCCTCGCTGTTCGCCGCACTCGAACGCGACGGCGAGATCGCCGGCATGGAACTGCAACTGACGCGCGCCGACGGCAGCCCGGTCTGGGTCCAGCTCAACGCGTGGCAGCAAGGCGGCGGGCCGGCCGGATGCCACGGGCTGGTCAGCGACATCACGTCACGCAAGCGGACACTCGAGGACTTGCGCAGCCATCGCGACCACCTGGAGGAGGCGGTGCGCGAGCGCACCGCGGAACTGGAC